>JBDRWH010000135.1:0-5017 GCA_039802325.1 Caldifarciminota bacterium | reverse complement strand
CACCGCATCGCTGCCGAAGCATCCGGTCGCCTGGGACTGGCCCGCTGTTCTTCTACCCGATTACAGTGTGCCCTCGCAGCGCGCTGATGTCCATACAAAAAGGCCCTTGTTATATTGATACGCGCCAAAAATTTGACTGGACTCAACATAACCTATAATAACATTGGCTCGCTTTATTATGAACAAGGCAAAAATCTCAATGCACTGAGATATTACAAGCAGTCTCTGAAGATAGCTGATAAAATAGGATTTGTGAACAACATAAGTATTGCATATGGCAATATTGGTACTGTATATCATGACATGAATAATATTGATCTTGCCATAAAATATTATGAAAAATCAACCCAAATAGCAAAACAGATAAATAATGGCATAGGAGTTGCTGTAGGTAACAACAACATTGGCACAGGTTATTATGATAAGGATGATTTTACATCAGCACTCAAATATTATAAAGATTCTCTTGCCGCTTTTGAGCATGTAAATTTCGTACCAGGCATAGGAAGTGCCTGTCTAAAACTCGGGCAGGTATATTTAGAACTGGGAAAACACACAAAAGCCAGCAAATATCTAAAATCAGCAGAAATAATTTTCAAAAAAACTTCTAACATAAAAAACTTGATACGAATAAATGCATTGTTTTCTGAATTATCGCTTAAGAAGAAAGATTACAGAAAGGCACATAAATTTGCCCAAGAAGCACTGTCATTAGCCATAGAAACTGGAGCCAGAGCAGAAAGAATTCTTGCATTACGGACGATGAGCAAAATACTTTTTGCAACCATCAAGCAAAGAGGAGAAAAGAGCGAGAAGCGAATAATAAAAACTAAGAAATTTCTCTCCACTCACTACCTGCTACGCACTACCAAGAAGGCGATAGCCTTTCTTGAAGAAGCCGTTTCACTTGCCAGAGCGCACAATATGCAATTGGACCTTGCTAAATCTCTGTATGAACTTGCTAGGATATATCACGAAAGCAGAAGATGTAAGATGAAAGGTGACGTGACAAAGAAAATAATGAATTATCTGGAAGGGGCAGAAAGGATATTCAAAAAGGCAGGTGCAAAATTATGGCTAAAAAAGGTGGTAACAATTCAAAACAAGATAGTCTCGCTATAATACGATCATCAAATGGATAAATACGAGATGGAATAAGGACACAAACGAAAAAAGCAAATTAACTAATCAAAGAATATCATGACCCAATGAGGAGCATAAGAAAAGGATTACATAAGTACAGAAACAGAAGCATTGTTGCGAAGAAATGAAATTCACATAGTGAAATCAGATATTTGTATTTATGTTGCTGCTACTCCAAGGGCTATGGAATTCAACTTTGTCTCTGCATCATCGGCACGGGAAAGTAAAACGACGGGCTTGCTTGCTCCCGCAACAATGCCTGCAGCCTTTGCCTTCGCAAAATAAATCAATCCCTTTGCCCAGATGTTGCCCGCAGAAATATTGGGCATCAATATAAAATCAACATCGCCAGAAATTTCGCTCTTGATTTTCTTGTGCGCCGCTGCTTCCTGAGAAACCGCCACATCAAAGCCAAATGGACCTTCAATAATCGCATTCGGGATTTCACCATTCTTATTCATTTCCACAATCTTTGTTGCGTCAACTGTTTCAGGCATGTCAGGATGGACTGCTTCACTTGCTGCAACAAGTGCAATCTTTGGCTTCTTAATACCCAACCCATTCATCAACCAGATTGCATTATTGATAATATCAATCCTTGTTTTCAGTTCCATTTTTGGATTCATTCCGCCATCAGACATGAACAAAAGTTTATGATAGCCCGGGATTTCAAGAACTGCAATATGACTAAGAATTTTCCCTGTTCTCAATCCGTATTCTCTGTCCAGCACCCCTTTTAAGAATGCACTTGTTGAAATCATTCCCTTCATTAGAAAGTCACCTTTTTCTTTGACGATTGAAATACCTGTTTTCAATGCCTCCTGTTCATCATTGATATCAATAATTTCCACAGATTTTTGACCGAGTTTTATCTTATTGCTTAATTCTGCAACTCTGCTTCTATTCCCAATAAGGAATGTACTTTTTAACAAATCCTGCTCTATTGCCAGATTGATACCCTCAAGCACAGGCTCATCTTCTGCCTTCACAACAATGCAGACTTTTTTGCCCTTGTTTTTTGCAAAATCAAGTAGTTCTCTAAAATTCTTCATAATTCTTTCATTATGTTCACTTAAGACCTTTGTTTTGTCTTGTATTCTGGCTAAACCCGATACAACCCAATTGAGAAAGCGGAACCCCTATGGGCTAATTCACCAGTCCTTTCCAAAATCCTTTTCAAATGCCTCAGTAAGTTTTGCACCCCAATTTTCAAGTGCTGCAAGTTTACCAACAAAGAACCTTAAGACCGGAGGCTCAAAGACAAACTTCAGACCTTTAATGAGATTTCTATGTTCATAAAGCCACTGCAGTCTTTCTATGATATATTCAATGTGAGAAATAGAATATACACGACGTGGGATGGCAATCCTTGTCAACTCCAAATCTGCATAGAGTTCTGTACCATCCTTTGCCCGATCCATTGATATTGTTCCTCTTTCCATTGCTCGAACTCCAGATGCAAGATAAAGTGCAGCTGTCAAAGCACCAGCAATATACTCTTCTTTTTTCATGTGAGGCAGAAATTTTCTTGCATCAATATGACAGGCAAGTCCGCCAGGGGGTGTTACAACTGGAATTCCCAGATTATCAAGTTTTTCCACAAAAAATTTGATCTGCTCAATAGAAGAACCTGCTACTGATGGATCAACCATTTCTCTCAAACCTACAGTCATTGCTCCGATTTCCCTCATTGACATACCACCATAAGTGTAAAATCCTTCATACACGGGAAGCCACGGCTCCAATTGAGCAAATAGTTCTTTGTTGTTTGTTGCAATAAAACCACCACGCACACAGGTATTTTTTCTGCCGCTCATGTAAAAAATATCCGGAATACTGCACATCTCTCGTATTATCTCAGCAATCGTCTTATTCTCATAACCTTTCTCACGCTTCCAGATAAAATAGGCATTTTCAGCAATCAAACTGCCATCAAGAATCATGAGCAAACCATTTTCATCACACACCTTCCTGACTTGCTTGAGATTTTCCATTGAAAATGGCTGACCACCCAGGAGGTTTGTCGTTGCTTCCATTCTGATATATCCGATTTTATCTTTACCGTATTTCTTTATTCCTTTTTTAAGTTTATCAATATCCATATTCCCTTTGAATAAACAGGTACTTTTGGTGTTCAATGCTTCATCGGTAAACAGTTCCAAACATTCGGATGTTCCAGTAACTTCAATGTGAGCCCGCGTTGTAGTGAAGTGATAATTTGTAATTACTACGCCATCGGGTTTGCAGAAGACTTTTGAAAGGAGATGTTCTGCTGCTCTTCCTTGATGTACATTCATCACACAATCATACCCAAGAATTTCCTTTACCGCCTCAGCAAACTCATAAAAAGTCATACTACCAGCATAGGCATCGTCTGTGGTTATCCAGCCAGCCCATTGTTGATCACTCATTGCATTGACGCCACTATCCGTGAGCATATCAAGAAATATATCTTTTGTCTTTAGCTGAAAAGTATTATAACCTGCCTCTTCCATTGCTTTTAACCGCTGACGAGCAGGTGCAAGATTTATCTTCTGTATGACCCTGGTTTTGTATAATTCCACCGGGATTTCTCTTCCATCTTTTAATTTAAAAAGCATTTTGCCTCCTTCACAATTATGGTTTATAGTTAATGGATAAGATGCTCTTTGCCTTGGTTAAATGGTTAAAAAAAACCAGCATCTCAACCCGCTAACCATTTCTTACAGTATTTTTGTCAACGTCCCAATTAATCGGCGATTCTGTCCTTCCGTGCCGATAGTAATACGCAGGGCATTGGGAAAACCATATTCCTTTATTGTTCTGGTTATAATCCCCTGCGCCTGCAATTTCTCAAAAATGATCTGGCTGTCTTTTGGAAACTCAACGAAGATAAAGTTACCGTGGGTGGGACAGTAAAAAAGTCCTAATTTTTTGTAGGCATCATAGAGAAATTCTCTTCCTTCATTATTGACCTTAATTGTCTTTTTCACAAATTCTTCATCTTCAAGCGCAGCAATACCAGCAATCTGCGAAATGCGGTTAACATTGAATGATATCCTCAGTTTCATCAGATTTGTAATCACATCTTTGTGTGCTATACCATAACCCAGGCGTGCACCAGCAAGACCATAGATTTTGGAAAAAGTATGGAGTATAAGAATATTCTTCTTTTTCTCTCTAAAAATCTTGAACGAATCAGGATATTCAGGGTCATCAATGTATTCACGATATGCCTCATCCATCACCACAAGTATGTTTTCAGGAATTTTGTCAAAGAATTCTTCAACTTCTTTTCTGGTTACCATTGTTCCGGTCGGGTTGTTTGGATTATCAATAAAAACCAATTTTGTGTTTTTCTGGATTGCTCCAAGCATTGCCTTTAAATCATGCGTATAATTCTTCATTGGAGTTTCTATTAGTTGTGCACCGGCAATACTGACCGCAATCTTATACCAGATAAACGCACCCCTACCAATCACTGCACTATCTTCAGGATTGAGATAAGCAAGGGTAATCAATGGCAGGATTTCCACAGAGCCATTGCCCACAATAATTTCGTCACTGCTGACATTGAATTTTTTCGCCAGGACATTCTTCAAGTAAAAGCAATTGTCATCAGGATATAGAAATGATTCTTTTAACGCACTGCGCATTGCTTTTATTGCCAGGGGTGAGGTCCCTAATGGGTTTTCATTTGATGCGAGTTTAATAATTTCACCCTTAAGATTTAATTCCCTTACCACCTCTTCTATTGGCTTTCCTGGTTTATATGGTTTGATCTTCTCAATAAAGTCGCGCGCTTTTATCACTAAGCCTCCTATCGCAGGCCAAGCACATCACGAAATCCTGGAATATCCAGGAAACCATGCCCACTTACATTGAAGGCAATGAC
>JBDRWH010000134.1:0-5044 GCA_039802325.1 Caldifarciminota bacterium | reverse complement strand
ACAGGGATTTGAATGAACAAGTGTATAATAATAACCGTCGACATTCTTCCTTGCCCTGCAGAATCCCTTGTTTCCCTTTGAAACCACGCATTCTCGGGGACAGAGTAGACATCTGATTTTGTTACCACTCAGTTTTTTGTAATGTAAAGCCGGTGTTAATTTGAAATAGCCAGGCTTCGTTTTCAGGTTCTCGGCGCCAAGAGCTTTTAGTATTTCTCTCGCGAATATTCCACCCAGGGCAATTATTCCCAAATCTTTTAGAAACTGCCTTCGGGGAATAAGTTGTTCGAAGAAAATCATAAGGTATTATAATAAACAATTTATATATGTCAACTCAGAAAAAAATGCCACCTTAAATTCTTTTCATTGACAACCTGGGAGCCTTAAGTATAATATCTTATGGTTAAACCCCAAAGAATAATAACTATTATTTTGAGCATATTGTTCAGCTCATTATTTGCAAGCGGCTTAATATACGATTTCAAAACTGGTACAGGAGCGAAAGAAATTCTATTGCAACCGCACGAAAATATTACAAGAACGCCTGATTTTCCCAATTGGTGTGCAATTGATTCTATTCCTGCGCCACCTGGAGAAATGAAAATGGGACTTACTGAACAGAACGATTTTCTCTGGATCTTTACTAATACTACGAATTCATACTCTACCTTTTTCAAAATTAGAAAGACTGATGGTTCAATCGTCCACCAATTCAATTTTCCCGATACTTCTTCAAGATATAATGTTGGGCTTACAATGATAAATAATCGACTATATACAAGCGAATTTTTTCCTGTTCAAGGTAATATACATGTCCTTGATACGCTTGGGAATCTCGTAAGGACCTTCAATACCGGATATAATACAAGAGGCCTTGCCTGGGATGGACAATATTTATGGGCTGCTGAAGCAGATTCACAGTCAATTCTGAAAATGGATACCCTGGGCAATGTTCTTGGAATTTACAGGAATAACGGCTCTGTCCAGTGGTTTATGGATATTACCTGGGATGATTATGATAGCACAATCTGGGCAAATGATGATGCCTTTGCATTGAATATTAAAGAGATATCAGTTGCTTCGTCGCCATTTTCTGTAATCCAGTGTTTTGACCATCCTTCACCTGAAACAGATATTCCTGAAGGTATCACCTATTCTCCTGAAACCAATGGTGGATACATATATACAAGCGCAGCATATTCATCGTTTATCTGGAAGATACGGATCCACGATGGTAGGATTTCAGAAAATGATAATACATATTACAAGAAGAACCGATTTGGTCCAATGATTCCCACAATATTTTCTAAACAATTGTTGATTTGCTATGAAATATTTCAGCCACAGGATATCCAATTGAGTGTTTATAGTATAGATGGTAGAAAGGTGTGTCAGATCATAAAAGGACATGTAAATGCGGGAAAATATAGAATTTCGTGGGATGGCATAGACAGCAATAGAAAGATACTCCCTGCAGGAGTTTATTTTATCCGGTTTGAATCAAATAATTACACGGCAGTTGAAAAGATAATCAAGACGAATTAAACCCCTCTTATGTCTTATCAAGGTATCTATCTGTAATATCAAACAATTCAACGACTTCTTTTTTCCCAACAATTTTCCTTATCCATTTATACCATTTTTCAGGAAGCACCTCGCTTACGGAAACGCCACTTTTCAAGATTATTGGCGCAATCTCACATTTCTTCAGTATAGTCTGTTTATTCAGAAGAAAAAGCAAGATTATAAATACAAAACAAAAAAATATCCCTTTAACAAATCCTAATGCACCCCCCATTAATCTATCAATCATACCGAGGGGTGTCAAATGAATTATCTTGGAGATTATCCTACCAACAATTGAAACAACAATCACTACGCCCACAAATATTAGTAGAAAAGCCAGAAATCGAGCCATCTTTAATCTTTCTGCATATTCAATAGCAAGAAAAATCCCCGCCAAAATCCCGACAATATCAAAGATACCCCTGACAAATCCAGAGATCAGTCCCTGAATGATCAGACTGATAATAATAATGAGGATTACGATATCAACCCAGCACATAAGTAAATTATAGATATTTTTGGTGTTATGTCAACCTTGACATGTTTGACTATTTGTTTATAATAAAGTATGAAGCGGAGGTTCTCTACCCGAAACTTTAGATTCATTGATTTCTTTGATGTTGCAGATATCAATCCATATTATAAACTACTTTTCAAAAATATTAACGCAGTTATCTATATTGTAGATAAAAAAGGACGAATCATATATTTGAATGATTTTGCTGAGAAGGTTTCACACTACAAACTTGAAGAACTCCTGGGCAGACATTTTACGAAAATTCTCGCGCCAGAATCACTTGAATATGCAACAAGAACTTTTTTTCAGCAGATAAAAGGCAGAGACATTAAGCCTTATGAACTTGTTGTTTATGACAAAAATGGCAAAAAAATCCATTTGAAAACAAGTGAACACATAATATTTAAGGAAGGAAAGGTTCAGGGGGTTATGGGCATTGCCACCGACATTACTGAACATAAGGAACTTACAATAGAACTTTCAAGAATGGTCAGAGAGCTCTATCTTCTGCAACAGGTAAGCCAGGAATTATCATCAATCCTTGACCTTGAAATCTTACTACAGCACATTGTTCGACGTTTAAGAGATACTCTGAATTATGAAAGGGCAGCAGTCGCACTGATTGACGAACGCAACAATGAACTCGTTATGCGTGCAGCGGAAAAACCTTACTCAAAAAAAATTCAGTTAAGACTCAGATTAAAATTGGGTGAGGGAATTACCGGTTATGTTGCCCGGACCGGCAAGCCTTATATAGCAAATGATGTCTCAAAGAACCATTATTATCGTGTGTTTGATAAAAAAACAAAATCTGAGATTGCAGTGCCCCTAAAAATCGGTGAGAAAACAATTGGAGTGATCAATATTGAAAGTTATGAAAAGAATGCCTTTGATGAGAAAGATTTAGAACTTCTAACTCTGGTCGCAAACCAGGCATCAATCGCAATACAGAATAGCCAGTTGTATTCCTCACTTAAACAAAGTTATCTTGATAGTATTAAAACTCTTGTTTCAGCAATTGAAGCAAAGGATCCCTATACTTCAGGGCATTCTGAAAGGGTGAGAAAATTCGCCCTGAAGATTGCAAGGGAACTGAGACTCAAACCTGGACAGATTGAAGAACTTGACTATGCCGGATATCTACATGATATAGGGAAAATTGGAATCAGTGATTCGCTACTGACCAAACCAAGCCCGCTGACAAAAGAAGAATACGAAATGATAAAAGAACATCCCCGAATTGGCCATAACATTCTCAAACATGCCCGTCATCTTGCGGGTGCCTGCGAAATAATAAGGTTTGAGCATGAAAGATATGATGGCAATGGTTATCCAAACGGTTTGAAGAAGAATGAAATCCCTATCGGCGCCAAGATCATTGCGGTGGCGGATGCCTATGATGCAATGACCACTGACAGACCATACCGCAGAGCGCTCACTAAAAAAGAGGCAATCAAAAGGCTCAAAGAGTGTAGTGGGACCCAATTTGACCCAAAGATAGTTAAGGTATTCCTGAAGATTTTAGGAAAGAAATAGCACACTCTCCCCTATTTTGCCCACTCAATATCTTCTAATTCAATGCTTGCTTTATCAATATTCCCCACAATTGCCAGGCAAAACTTATCCGGGTGCAAGTATTTCAAGGCTGAGGATTTTATGTCATCCAAGGTAACTTCAGAAATCAATTTTTCAAACCTATCTAAATAGTCAAGTCCTAATTCTTCAACTTCAATTCTGGTAATAAAATTAGTAAGCTCCCGATAAGTATCAAAATTCAGGGGGAAATTTCCTGTGTAGTATTTTTTTGCCCTTGCCAATTCTTCATTGCTCACATCTTCTGACATGCGCTCAATCTCTTTAACAATCAGGCTTATTGCTTCATTTGCAGATTCATTCTTGGTCTGCACGCCAGCAACGAAATAACCTCCATTATTAAATCTATCAAAAAATGAACTAACATCATAGGCAAAACCTCGTTTTTCCCGAATTTCTGTAGCAAGCCTTGAAGTCAAGCCTGAGCCACCAAGAATATAGTTCATTAACCTTGTCGGTATCCAATCCTTTGCTTTGTTATTCGGACCAAAAAATCCAAAGAATATATAGGATTGTGAAATATCCCGGTTGATTATTATGCCTTTCTTATTTTCTAACCGGGGACGGGAAAATGAGAATTCCGGAATCTTTTTTCTTTGCCAATTAGAAAAATACTTTTCAACCAGGAATTTGATTGAATCAACGCTAAAATCACCAACAGCAATAAGGATTGCATTATTGGGTGCATAATACATATTGTAAAAATTCTTCAAATCATCAATATCAACTTCGTTTATTGTAGAGTCAAAACCAAGGGGGTCATGGTTAAGCGGGTGAGAACCAAATAATAATTTTCGGAATGCAATCTGTCCTACATAATATGGGTCATCAGACTGGCTCATAATCTCTGAATAAGCTCGCTTTTGGATTTTCTTGAATTCTGCTGGATTAAACGCAGGCTTCTGCAAACATTCGGATACGATCTCCAGTAGCAATGAAAGGTCTTTGCTCAGGGCACGGCCAGAAAGCTCGGCATAGTCCTCTTGTGTGTTTGTGTTTATGTTCGCCCCAAGATATTCTATCTTCTCTATCAGTTCATCTCCTGAATGTAATTGTGTTCCCCTCAACAACATTCTTGTGGTTAAATTTGCGAGTCCTTCCTTACCAGGAAAATCATAAACACTACCTGCCTTAACAATGACTCTCAATTCAACCATGGGAATTTTGTGCGCTTCAGAAAAGAGCACCACCAAACCATTTTCCAGTGTATCTCTGTGTACGGTAAATGCTGAGGCGAACCCAACCGCAAGAACAAATGTAAAGATACAAATGGTCATCTTTCTGAACTTCATTCTACCCCCTTGGCAGGAGATAACCAACAGTCCTGTTGTCTTCTTTGAAATACTCATTTGCAACACGTACAATATC
>JBDRWH010000133.1:0-5108 GCA_039802325.1 Caldifarciminota bacterium | reverse complement strand
TCGTCGCAACACGCGGATTGTATTATTTATTGTTGTTGCCGCATTTGCCTTATTGATATTCTTTCAATGGGGACTTGATATTACAGGTATAAGCGGAAAAGAAGAAGTCAATATTGCCCAGATTGACGGTGTGCCAATCTCTTACACTGATTATGTAAGATTTATTCAAACCAAAGAAAAGGAAAAGAAGGGTATACAACGGGAAGAGATATGGAATTTAATGCTTGATGAGATTATGTGGAATAGTCTGATAAAAAAAGAAAAAATCAGGGTGGTTGACGAAGAAATCTGGGCAATTATTAAAAGCAATCCACCCCGCGAGATTTATGAATCTGAATATATGAAGGACAGCGCTGGTAAATTTGACTATAACAAATACCTGGACCTGTTAAAGGCACCACAGAGCAGGCAGTGGCTATATGAATATGAGTTCAATTTGCGCAGGGAATTACCTAAGGAAAAACTGCGCTCACTAATATATACAATGGCGTGGTCTTCTCCTTTTGAAGATAGTGTCACAATGTCCAAGCAGTCAGTATTATATGATTTTTCCTTTTTAAGCCTTCCCTTATTTAGATTAAGAGGTAAAAGCACGATTACTGATGAAGACTTGATGAAATACTATGATAGCCATAAAAAGGATTTTACATATCCAGAAACAAAGATATTGAAATATGTATTCTTTGAAAAAACACCTTCAAGCGACGACACAACAGAGGCGAGAGAAAGACTTGAAGATTTTTTGCTCAGAATCAAGGAAGGCGAGGATTTTTTGACGGTTGCCCGCGAAGTCTCTGACGATACCTTAATACAAAGAAAATTCAAAGACGAAAAAGAACTGCTTCCCTATGAGTTAGAGGTTTATAAGAAACTAAAAGATGGTGAAATTTCAAATATCACCCTTACATCAAAAGGTTTTCAGGTAATCAAACGGGTGAGTAAGGGTTTGTTCTATTTAGTGCGTGCAAATATTGATGTTTCATCAACCACGCTTGCCGATATAAATGACCGTCTTGAGTCATTTAAGACTTCAGTAAAAGAGTTAGGTTTTGAAGAAGCAGCAAAAGATTTAGATCTGAAAATCCACAAAACACCACCCCTGAGTTCTGAAAGGATAAACTTTCCAGTGCGCAATCAGGAAGGGCTGGCTAAAGCTTTGAAGAAGAAACTAAAGCCAAATGAAGTAATTGGTCCTTTCAGCAGTTTTGGAGGTTATTATCTATTCACGCTTGATTCAATCATACCTGCTAAGGTTTTGAGTTTAAGTAATGAAAATGACAGAAGTATTATAAGAATGAGGTATGAACGCGAAAATCTGAAAAATTATCTTGGTGAATATCTGAATAACACTTTTATGCAATTACAATCAGGCAACACACTTGAACAAATTGCTCAAAAAGACACGCTGTTTTTTGTGCAAAACAATGTTAAGAATGTTGCACTTGTTGAAATTGAAGCAAGGTATGGACAGGAATTTGCTGGTGTTCTTGCCAGTCTGGAACCAAATCAGATATCCAGGCCATTAGTAACAGACTGGGCAGGATACATAATACGTTGTGACAAAAAAACTGCTCTCCCTTTTGATTCCACAATGGTGCCTCCATTGCAATATGCGCGCCAGATACGTTTGCAAAATTTAAGTCAAGCAATATTCACCCCTAAGAAGATAATTGATAATCGAGATAAATTTTTTGAATAACCACTAAATCAATTTACAAGTTACTTTTGATTTTTTCCACCAGACTCTCAGCATCAAGACCATAATTTTTATATAATACCTCTGCTTCATCAGAGCCACCATATTGCTCAATGCCCATTTTCAAAAATTTTGTATCTAAGTTTTCTTCAGCAACTATCTGAGCAACGATACTACCAATACCACTCTGAACAGCATGATCTTCATAGGTAATAATCAGACCGGTCTTTGCCGCCTCTTTTATTAGATTTCTATCAATGGCAAACGGCGTTGCAAGATTGTATATGCTAATTTTGATACCGTTATTTTTCAGAATATTGTATGCCTCAATTGCCTGATGAACCATCGGACCAAGGGCAAAAACTGCACATTCGTGCCCAGCCCTTATTAAATCGGCTTTACCGTATTTAAATTCATAATCTTCATCAAAGAAGATTTTGTCCTTGCCATCTTTTATGATTGGCAATTTTGTCCTGCCCACGCCAATAACCCAGTTTCCGGGCTGTCTCAAAACATAGCGCACAATATGATCGGTTTGATTTGGATCTGCAGGGATAACCACCTTGAACCCGAAGAGATTTCTCAATAGACCAAGATAATCAATACAATGATGGGTCTTACCATCAGGTCCAACATTATAACCAAGATGGGTGGCGAATATCTTCAAATTCGTATTATTGATATCGTTAAGCCTTAATTGATTATATACCTCATCAATGGCAAAGACACCAAAATCCGCCCAAATGCTGATTACACCGTTTATGGATAGTGCACCAGCAATTGTTGCCGTGGTATGTTCGCTCACACCTGCCTCAAAGAAATTGTGTGGCAGGACCTTGGCAAACTTGTTTGTTTTCACTGAATCAGCAAGGTCACAATCAAATACCGCAATGGTATTAGGCGGATTTAACCTACCAATCTCTTCAAGCACATTGCCAAAAACAACCCTTGGATCTGTTGTGTCCTTATATATATTTGGTGTACCTGTTTTGATCTCAGGTAAGGGTATTTCAACTTTCTTGTACGATTTTAGTTTCTTCTTTCCATTTTCAAGTAGCGTATCTATATCATCCTCAATACCCAACTCACGAAGAGCGCGTGCGCATTCATCCCTGGTCAGTGCCTGACCATGATATTTTGCATTGTTTTCCATGAATGAAACACCTTTACCAATTGTGGTTTCGCACATGATTACATAAAGACTTGACTTGTCTGATATTGCCTTTTTGATTGCATTATGGATTTCTTTATGGCTATGTCCGGATACTTCAATAACCTTCCACCCATCAGCAACATAGTTTTCTTTTATACTCACGGGCATCACATCTTCCACCCTTCCCGATATTTGAAAATGATTGTAATCAATCAAGACCGTGAGATTAGTTAAGTTGAATTTGCGTGCAAATCTCCTTGCTTCACCAACCTGACCTTTTGCCTGTTCTGCATCACTCATTACTACAAAAGTATGATAATCAATGCCTTTCAATTTTGCACCGAGGGCAAATCCACAACCCGCAGATAATCCCTGCCCCAGATTTCCTGTAGACCATTCAATCCCCGGGATACGACGCTCAATATGACCTTCAAATGGACTGTGAATTTTTCTAAAAGTAGCCAACAATTCTTTTAGATCAATGAAACCAAGGCGCGCAAGCACAGAATATAATCCAGGTGAAGTATGGCCATGGCTTACAATGATTCTATCCCGCTCAAAAGCATTGTAGTTTTCCGGTAAGATATTTGCAAAATAAAGAAGAGTCAGATATATGTCCACCGAAGACATTGAACCACCAGGGTGCCCGGACCCGGCAATGGTTGTCATTTTTATGATATCGCCGCGACACAATCTTGCGGTTTCTTTAAGTTTAGCCCAGATTTCTTGATTTGTTTCTTCAAAAAAGTTGATTTTCTTCATAACACTGACACCTTGAAATCATCTTCTGCCATTGTAAAATCTGCTTTTATCTTCAAAATAAGATTGCAGTCTCGGGAGAATTTTGCCAGTATATCAGAGCCCTTTGTCGTTAGAAAATCAGCAATGCGCGGTGAAACCTGCAATTCCACGATCTTATTTTTTATGGAACGGGCATTATTGAAAAACCACCTTTCAATATCACTGATCACACTCATTTTGGATATAATTCTGCCCCGTCCTTTGCACACCGGGCATACTTCACTTAATGAATATGTAAGACTTGTCCTTGAGCGTTCCCGCGTGAACTGAAATAAGCCAAATTCACTGATCTCGCCGATCCGATAACGGGCACGGTCGCTACGGATCAGAGATTTGAATTCTCGAACAATCCTCTCCAGATTCTCTCTTTTCTCAAGGTCAATCAAATCTACAACTACAAGCCCACCGATGTCACGCAATCGTAATTGTCGTGCAATTTCCTTTATCGCCTCAATATTTGTAGAAAGAGCAAGCCTTTCTGCCTGTTTTTCTTTTGAAGATTTCCCGGTATTAACATCAATTGCAAGAAATGCCTCAGTCTGGTCTATTACAATATAGCCACCACTGGGCAACCATATTTTCTTTTCAAATATTGTCTTCAACTGCTCTTCAATACCATATTTGAAAAACAATGGCTCAGGGTCCTTGTATAATTTTACCCGCGAACGCATACGCGGTGAAACATTGCTGAGGTATTGAATGATCTCACGATATTTGAACTCATTATCTACATACAGGTTACGCACTTCCTGATTGAAAAGATCGCGGACGATTTTTATCAAGGTGCTCGGCTCAGCATAGATCAAATGCGGTGCCGGTTCAGTTGCAAGCTTCAAATTTTTTTCCCAGGTTGACTTCAAGTATTGCACTTCCTGTTGTATCTCTTCGGATCGGGCAGTTGCTGCCGCAGTTCTGATGATCAAACCCATTCCGGTCGGTTTAATCTCTTTTCCGGTACGGGCAAGCTGTTCTCGCTCGTGACGGTTATGTATTTTTCGTGAAACCCCTACATTCTTGGCATTGATAAGCAATACTACATATCTCCCAGGGATAGAGATGTAGGATGTAACACGCGGTCCCTTAACACCATACGAATCCTTTGTAACCTGAACAATTATTTCTTGATTCTCTCTCAGTTTCATTCCCTCAGTTTTGAATTCTTCATTGATCTCTATATCCTCATTCTCAAACAACTCAGAAAACTCCTTGAAAGGAATTTCATCAAGCGGTAGAAATCCGTTTTTCTCAAGACCGATATCAACAAATGCGGCTTTTAAACCGGACATCAGGTTCAGTACACGTGCTTTGTATATGTTACCAACAAGGCTGACCTGATCTGGTCGGTCAACATGAAATTCAATCAAGAGATCATTTTCTAATACCGCAATCCTGGTCTCCGTGGTAGCAACACTAACAAAAATGTCCTTTCTGGTCATCTTACCTCCATTGGTGAATACA
>JBDRWH010000132.1:0-5130 GCA_039802325.1 Caldifarciminota bacterium | reverse complement strand
GATTTCTGGTTTTTAGATTACTTATTATATAATTTATTGTTCTTCCGGAATCTACAATATCTTCAATCAATATAATGTCACGGTCTTCAATATTCAGGGACAGATCCTGGGTAATACGGACGACACCACTTGATTTTGTCCCTTCATAACTTGTAATCCCTAAAAAATCAATCTCCACATGTATCTCCAATTCTCTCAATAGATCAGCAAGAAAGACAAACGCACCCTTGAGAACTCCAATGAGGATGGGATTTTTGTTCTTGTAATCAATATTTATCTCCTTGCCTAATTCCTTTATCCTTTTCTTAATATCGTCCTCTTTAATCAAGATATTCAAATTCCACCTTCAGGATATTTCTGGTTTCTTTACCAACAAAAGCATGAAATGCACGGTAAATACCAACCACCCAGAGAATGCCCTTCTGGTCACACAATAGAACGATATTTCGCCTTTCATTCACCGGAACTCTTGCTTCATTTAGAACCTTCTTTATTCTTTTTCTGCCGTTTCTTATCTTTATTGTATCGCCCGCCTTCCAATTTCTCAGATAAATTGGCGGACACAACTGGTCAAAATCAAAAATCTCACAATTGTGTGTCCGACACCCCGGAAAAAATTTTTTCAATAGACTTGCTTTTATTTTCAGGTTAGAGGCTTCGACCTCTTTGTCAATTTTCAAAGATATGCAAAAATCCTTTTTTTTAGTTCTATCTTCGTAACCAATAAAGACATTCCCGTAGATTTTCTGAGCATACAAATTATTAGGAAGATTTATTCTCCTGCCACTCATTCTATCATTAAGACTGCAAATATCCTCAATATGTTTACTACCGATACCTGACAAATCACCTTTCAGCAATTTTATTATACTCATTATGACTCGATTTTTGACTGCTTTATTATAATACATAAGGCGCTTAAAGTCAATAACAAAACCGCTTTTCATCTCTTTTACGAATCTTTGAATGAACCTCTGGGTGATACCATGAAAGAACTCTTCGTCAACAGACAAAATATCTATCTCCCTTTTTATTGTTTCATAAAGTCCTGGATTCAATTCAACAAGTTGTGGTATAATTTTGTGACGGATTAGATTGCGCCTGATATTGAGATCAAAATTACTATTATCAACAGCAAATTTAAGACCTCTTTCTTCCAAGTATTTCAGAATATCTACTTTTTTTGTATCAATCAATGGCCTCACAAATGGTGCACGTACTGCTGGAATTGACTGCAAACCCAAGGTCCCACTTCCTCTTACAAGATTGAGAAAGAATGTCTCAATCACATCATCAAGATTATGTCCTAACACAATTCTCTGCGCACCAATCTTCTTGGCATATGCCGTCAACACCGCATAGCGCCTCTCCCTTGCCTCAGCTTCTATTCCTTTTCCTGTTTCAGGAATTCTGATCTTCATAATCCTGTATCCACATTTGTATTTTTCTGCATACCATTTGGTTAACTTTTCTTCTTGAAGCAAGATATTTCTATGCCGGAGCCCGTGATTTACATATACAAGGGAAAAATCTATTTTGTTTCCAAAGATATTTTTCAAAACATCCAACAGGCATACTGAATCCGGTCCTGCAGAAAAGCCAATGACTGCTTTATTTACATCGTCAAACATTTTGCTCAGGGTGATCGTTTTCTTGATCTGATTCAAAAAGTTAATAGCAAACTCGTTCAACATCAGTCTTTCTATTTGTCACTTTTTTTCTGCCTTATATCTTTTTTTATCTGTTTTTCAAATTTATTCAATATATCAATCAGATCAACAATTCGCTGAAAATCATCAGGAAGTTCATTGAGCATATTTTTTAATGCGTCTCTTGAAAGCGTGATACCTTTATTGATTACCTGAAGCGTTCCTTCTTCTTCAACCTTTCTCACTTCTTCGTCAAAGAATTCATCATCAAAACCACTAACCAGCCTGCCGGTTTTAGCAACAAGCAGGGTATGATACCAGGCAAATTCATCAAAATCTTCTGTGATTTCATCTGGAACACCAGTTCTTTCCAATTTCTGTATCAATTTGTGTGCCTGATCAAAATACTCGTAAGCAAGGTTATAGATAATATAGGTATGTGGATCAACCTCAGGAATTTCCTCATCAGGTACCTCCTCAAGATCAATCCCCTGTTCTTCAGCTGCTTTTTTGATCATCTCTTTTGTTTTGCTAAAAATTTCCTTTAAGTCATTCAGAAATATATCTGGATCATTCGGATCTTCACCTTTTAGGTAGTGCTGAAGTATCCTTTCTTCATTGTCTTTATAAACACGACAGTTATCCTTTTCTTCACAACGGTCACAACGATAGTCGCAATAGTTATATGGTCCAGGTTTTATCCTATCAGCCATGATAAAATATACCCAGTTTTATCATTCAGTCAATAGACTTGACATTCTATAAAAAATAAATATTATACTCTGTAAGGAGGCATTCTTTGGGGTTCAATTTGATCACTTTCTTAAGGAATCTGAGAAGCCACTTTCTGAGTGATGTGGCAATTGACCTGGGAACCTGCACAACCCTTATTTATGTTAATGGACGTGGGATAGTTCTCAATGAACCCACGGTTGTTGCGGTAGACACAAAAACCAAGAAATGTGTTGCCGTCGGCGAGGAAGCTAAAAAAATGCTGGGTAAAACACCAGAAGACATCAGGGCAATAAGGCCCATGAAGGATGGTGTAATTGCGGATTTTGAAATGGTTGAGTTGCTCTTAAGAACATTCATTGAAAAAATCCAGCAGAAGAAACTCTTCACCCGTCCCAGGGTAATCATATGCGTACCGTCAGGTATTACCGAGGTAGAAAAAAGAGCAGTGCGAGACTCAGTTGAGGCGGCAGGAGCCAGGGAAGTCTACCTTGTTTCTGAACCTATCGCCGCGGCAATTGGCATCAATCTTCCCGTCAATATGCCGCAGGGGAATATGATAATTGATATTGGCGGCGGTACTACAGAGATCGCTGTGATAGCACTTTCCGGCATTGTCACTAACAATTCAATAAGAGTTGCTGGCGACGAAATGGATGATGCCATAGTTCAGTATATTAAAAAGAATTACAATCTTATTATCGGTGAACAGACTGCAGAAGAAATCAAAATAGCAATCGGCAATGCATTCCCCACTGAAGAAGACAAGACAATTGAGGTAAGAGGCAGGGACCTTGTAAAAGGTATTCCCAAGACTATTAAACTCACAAGTCACGAAGTTAGGGAGGCGATTCAGGAACCTCTTTCTATGATAATAGAAGCAGTGCGCCTTACCCTTGAGAAAACTCCTCCGGAACTTGCTGCTGATATTGTCAATTCTGGTATCTATATGGCTGGTGGCAGTTCGTTGCTTAGAGGCATTGATACGCTGATCCGAGAGGAAACAAATCTGCCTGTCACGGTTGCTGAAGAACCCAATAAGGCTGTGGTATTCGGGGCTGGCAAAATCCTTGAAGACATGCAGAAGTATGAAAAAGTAATATTCACCTTGAAGAGAGAGTAGTTGTCTCGCATTCAAATTTTTCTTTTCATTCTTTTTTCTGCAATCTCGCTAATTTTCATTGTTTTGAACAAAACCGCAGATTTCTATATCAGCACCCACCTTTCTGAGATTCTATTATTCCCGGTAAGACATGTAAGTAATTTTTTTCAATATCTCAATGTATCACAAAAAAAGATTGATGAACTTGAGACCAGGCTGAGTGAAATACAGATTGAAAACCAAAATCTGAAGGACTCTCTAAGAACACTATCTCTTCCAGAAATAATTCTGAAAAAAGATTTAAGATTACTGAAGGCAAACATTATTGGCAGGGACCCGTTGAATTTTAATGGATTTTTATATATTGATAAAGGAAGATCAGATAGTCTGGATATCAATGCCCCCGTGATTCTACAGGATAAACTCGTAGGGAAGATCAAAGCGCTCACCACCAATACCGGAATCGTAGAAACCATTGAAAATGATGGATTTGCCATAAGTGCGGTTGATACACGAACCGGTGTTTATGGAGTAGTAAAAAAGAAGAACCAGTTGACTTTTGAATATGTCAAAGTTGACGATGAAATCAACAAAGGCGATTCAATATACACTTCTGGTTTGAGCGAAATCTTTCCAAAAGGGATCTTTGTTGGAACGGTTGCCAAAATAAACTACAGCGATGATTTGTTCTTCAAAGAAGTAATAATCACGCCAGCACTAAAAATTAATCAACTGAACTATGTATATATCATCCATTAGGACACAATGAGATTCTTGTTGTACTTTATCCTCTGTTATGTTCTTCTACCAGTAAATTCTACAATTGATTTCATTTCCATAATCTTATATTTCATAATCCTGAATGAAGACGAAAAATTTTCAATTGCATTTGCCTTCTTTGCTGGACTTCTAATGGATCTCTATCTCCCTGTATCATTGGGACTGAATACCCTGATCTTTCTTATTTTAGGACAGGCATTAATCTTTCTGAAGAAATATTTTGTTCGAGAACCATTGACTCTATTTTTCATATTTCTTGCCTTCTATTTAATCCGCATTTTACTGTTGTATCTCATAAATGGTATTACTTTTAATATTACCACCATCTTATTGACAGTTATTGTATGCCTACCAGTGTACTACTTACTTAGCAAGTTATGCTTCAGAGTATGGATGAGGATCTAAAGAAATACCGTTTATTCCAGGGATTGATTTTCGGAGTTTTCGCAATAATTTTGATTTTTTGCGTAAAATTACAGATCTTTGAAGGAAGAAAATATTATCGTCTCTCTGAGGAGAATCGCATCAAGAAAAAATATGCTACAGCACCAAGGGGGAATATTTATGACCGTCGTGGTAGAGAAATAGCAAATACCCGACCCGCATTCTATGTCTCGGTAGTTCCTGCTTTAGTTGAACAATCTTGTCTTGAAAAAATCGCATCTATATTGAGAATTGATACAAACTCTATCCAGAAGAAAATGAAATTAGAGAAGAATCCATACATATCTGTAAAAATCAACCGTGATGTCCCTTTTGAACAAATATCAATAATTGAAGAGTTGCTGGAAGACCTGCCCGGAGTTGAAGTTGGCATTGAACCAGTACGTAATTATCCTCGTCAAGAACTATTCTGCCATGTCCTTG
>JBDRWH010000131.1:0-5183 GCA_039802325.1 Caldifarciminota bacterium | reverse complement strand
ATGGGCGATTGAAATACCATGAATTGTAACGCGGGGTTCCCTTTTTAGTTGGTTTATGACTTTTGCCATTTCTGCAAATCCCCAGAGGTCAAATTCTAATTGCAGAAACCTTTTTTTGAATTTGCTATAAACATCTGCGGGAATACCATAGCTTCTTAAAAATCTCCGTAGTTCATTTGGCCTCATTTTTGTCGTGATCGCAATGTGAATATGTGTAAAATTTTTGATAAGACTCCAATTTATGTTCGGGAATATAGAGAAAATGCCCCGAAGGTTTTTGCGACTCAGCATTAATCGAGCAAGTTGAACATCAGTATCAGTTGCAGGCTTTTCAAGTATCTCGTAGATTCTTCTGAAGGTAATCTTAGAACGAATTAATTCGTTGATCAACTGCCATTCTTGCTTGGTCAAATCTCTGGGCACCGAAAAATTATATTCTGATATTTTGTAAAGTTCAACATATTTTACACCAGCAGTTTTACTTATTAACCGATAGCAGTGTTTCAAATCACGGCTATATAAAATGTAAGAATAAGCAGGTAATACACCTGGCGGTATTGTAGTATTGATAATTACTTCCTCGATAAGCGGATATACGGTCTTTAAGTCCGGTTCTATGTCAGCATCAACAAATGCGCAGCCGCGATACCACTTACCGCCAGCAATTGCAGGAGTGAACATCTTTGTTCCATATCCGGTTATCAAACCCTGTTCCTCAAAATTCCTGAAACTTGCTGACGATCTCCTCAACCGGGGCATAACCCTGTGCCTCCAGGTGTCTTAAGATCTTTAAGTCAATAGGGTCAATAATCATAGGTCATTATAATTAAATTCACTTAATAGTCAATATTCTATCTGGTCAACAACGATGCCTGAAGATTGTTAATCCTTTCCACATTAGAAATTGGTTTTTCACTTTCAAACAAGTCTTTTTCCCGAAATTTCTACTTTGTAATACAGTATCTCTTACCTTCGTATCTTGGCAGAGATGACGAATCATCAACAATATCAACAATCTTCCCTCCGCTTTTGGTGATAAAATCGTTCAACTTTTCTGTTTTTATGTAATACATATCCTTAATTGCCCAGGTCTTATATCGCAATTTTTTATAGAGATGCCGCAGAGGAACGGGTAACACACTACTTATTGTGCGCCTCATTATATTCTTAATGCCAACCACACCTGTAGTAATCTGGAAAATAATCATGCCGCCTTTCTTCAGAACCCTTATAAATTCCTTTATGTATCCTAATGTCAGGTCCGGTGGCAAGTGCTGAAACACAATATTAGAATAAATAAAATCAAATATCTCATCTTTGAAAATTTTGAGGTCAGAAGAACAATTCAGGATATACCTACAACGGTTCCCGTATTTATTGTAACTACGGGCAAGCCGAAGCATCTGAAAGGAAATATCAATCCCGATACACTCATCAAAAAATTCACACAATGCCTGCGTCAATCGACCAACCCCACACCCAAAATCCAGAGCGCGCCGGTATTCAATCTTCATGTTCAAATTCTTGATATAGTTCATAACCGAAGATATTTCCCTATGTCCGGTTTCATACAATTCTTCTATATTCCAGCGATTATCTTTTTTTTCCGGGATTGGTAGAATGGACCATAAAGGGTCTTTTTGTGCAAACTCTTCCCAGTTCTTTCTAATTTGCAGTAGGTTTTGTTTCACTGTTATGCCACCTACTACTTACTACATACTAATTATTTGATCTCTAACTTACCAAACTCTTCTGGCTTTGTGCCACGCAGTTTGTTCTTAAGTTCTTCTTCAACACTATCACCCTTGAAGACCAGACCATTCTTATCCATAATATTATCTTCAACAAAGATTGTCGCATTCACACGCAGGGCAAGGGCAATTGAGTCCGATGGTCGGGCATCTATAGCAAGAAGTTGTCCGTCACTTTCAAGATAAATTCGGGCAAAATATGTTTCATTTTTCAAATCATTGATCACAATTTTTACAATCTTGCTCTCGAGGGCATCAAGTATTATCTTTACCAAATCATGAGTAAGGGGTCTTGCCGGCTTCACTCCTTCAAGGCACATCGCAATTGCCATGGCTTCATTGTCGCCAATCCATATAGGTAGAGTACGTTCACCATATTTTTCTTTAAGCAAAACCACATAATTGTGCAATTGCTGGTCTTCAACTACACCGGATACAAATACCTCTAAGATTTCTCTCCCTCCTCAATCACGACCAATTTAAAGACTGCTGATACATGCTGGGGTAGTTTCACAGTAATATCATAAATACCGGGATGCCGGATAGGTTCTTTTAAGGCAATCTGTTTTTTATCAACTTCAATATTCTCCGCCTTCAACAATTCAACAATATCCTGGGGATTGATACTACCAAATGATTTTCCATCAATACCAATCTTGATCTTTGTCTTAACGCTTATTTCGCTGAGCTTTTCTGCAATTTGTTCGCTCATCATTCTGGTCTTTTCCGCACCCTTGGAAAAATGCTTCAATGTTTTTTCAAGCCCCTTGATATTTGCTGAGGTTGCGGGAATTGCCATTTTATTTGGGAAAAGATAATTTCTTGCGTAACCGTCCTTAACCTCAACAACTTCATTCCGCTTTCCCAACTTAACGACTTCCTTAGTTAGTATCACTTTCATACTATTTCATCTCATAAGGAAGCAAGGCGATCTCACGGGCGCGTTTGATTGCCTGGGCAAGTTTGCGCTGATGTAGAGTACACAAACCCGTGATCCGCGCTGGTAGTATCTTACCTCGTTCGTTTACAAATCCCTTCAATAGTGAAGTATCTTTATAATCCAAGACCTTTATCTTGCTTTCACATAAACGGCATCTCTTAGCCACTATTTACTCCTTTTCAATTAGAATGGTGTATCAATGTTATCATCCTCTTTTGATTCAGCCTCTACCTCTGCTGGTGCACCACTTGCCGAATCCCCACTGGATTCAGGAAGGTCAAGAAATTGTATCCGGTGAGCAACCACTTCAATCACTGATCGTTTCTCCTTATTCTCAGTTTCCCATTGCCTTGATCTTAATCTCCCTTCAATCAATATCGCACTACCTTTCTTCAAGAAGTCATTGACCAGTTCTGCCTGGCGTCGCCAGGCAACAATTGTAATATATAGAGTCTCTTCCTGGGTTTCGCCTGACTCCCGATTTTTAAAACGACGAGTCGTGGCAATCCTGAAAGAACAGACCGGTGCTCCTTTCTGAGTATAACGTAATTCCGGATCAGCGACAAGACGCCCAATGAGATAGACGGAATTCAGATAGCCCAATCTTAACTGATTCATCTTTATTTCTCCTTTGCGATAATGATAAATCTCAAAATATTATCACGGTGTCTTAACTTGTCTTTTATCTCAACAATTTTTGATGGCGGCACAGAAAACTCGTAATTCACATAAAATCCTTCCTTCTGCTTAGCAATTGAATAGGCTAAAATTTTCTTTCCCATAATTTGATACTTCGTTTCACCGGCACCACTTGTCTTGATGATTTTTTCCACAGCACCGGCTTCCTTTTCCAATTGTTCATCCTTCAGGTTGGGATCAAAAATAAACATTGCTTCGTAGTTTTTCATAGTAATTTATGTTCCTTTAACAAATTTGTAGGTGAAACTTTGTTATATTCCAGCCCCCAGGTCTGCACAGGTAGGTCAAAGGCGATTGCCATTATCTGACTGAAATAGAACACCGGTATGGGTCTGTGGTCAGAATGCATCGTGGAAATCTTACTCTGAAAATTATCAAGATTATAATGGCACAATGGACAGGAAGTTATGATTGCCTCAGCGCCTTTTTCCCGAGCATTTTTCAAGATCCTGTATGAGGCTTCCAGCGCTGCCTCAGGTGAGTTGATAATAAGATAGGACCCACAACATTCAACTTTCAAAGGAAAACTTACAGGTGTGGCACCAATCAGCCGAACAAATTCTTCGATTACTGTTGGTGATTCCGGATCATCAAATCCAACTTCTTCTTTGGGTCGTAAAAGGTAACAACCGTAGTAGCATCCAAGTCTTAAATCCGCAAGATTTTTTCTCACACCCTTTTTGAATTCTTCTTGATGCTCTTTGATAAATTCAAAAGGATGGATTACTCTTTCATTACCATCGTAAGATTCACCAAGATGCTCATTTATAATGCTTAGAGTATCAGGGTCATTCTTGAAGATATAGTTTGCTCTTTTTAGAGTATTGTAGCAAATTGAACAGGGAACAAGGACTGCTCCATTTTCTTTTTGTGCCTTTGCCAGAATACGCAGGGGTGCGATTAAAGACATTTTGTTATCCCTTGCCAGGGTAAATGTAGTGCCACAACAATACCAGTTCGCCAGTTCTTTGAGTTCAATATTAACCGCTTTGAATGATTCCTTTATTGATTCATTCAAGACCTTTGCCTTCGTATATAAATCACAGCCAGGATAATATGAAATCTTCATAATCAATAAGAATATTTGTACAACACACTCATCAAAACAAGCGGATGTGCATCCTGCAGTATCTCCTTGTCGATTTTGTCAATGTCCAGAATCTGCTCTTTAGCCCTCAAATGAATTGTTCGGACCGCCTCCATTATGCGCGGAATATCAACACCTCTT
Source organism: Caldifarciminota bacterium (assembly GCA_039802325.1). Taxonomy (GTDB): domain Bacteria; phylum Hydrothermota; class Tepidihabitantia; order SM23-42; family JAOAFX01; genus JAOAFX01. The sequence goes on along the minus strand of JBDRWH010000131.1, from coordinate 565 downwards.
GGGCACCTTGTCTCACAAACAAGACAGGCAGCGCAGAACCAGGGGCTCTGTGCCTTGATAACATCTTCTCTTAACCCGAGTTGTATGTAGCGAATAATACGATTGGGAGGCTCGTCCATAAATTCAGCAAATGGACAGCCTGCTGTACATCTACCACACTGATAGCAGTCAGCAATGTTCTGCTGACTGATTTCCCGAATCCGGGCAATAAAATCATTATCCTTAGCATATTTTTTCATAGCATATATTATATTTAAAAAGCTCAGGGTGTCAAGGGTTTTTTAACAAAAATGAAAACCCTTTAAGACAGTAATAGAACAGGTCTGAGTGGAAGTCAAAATTGATTCTCGGAGTAAGTAGGTTTACCCAGAAGCGGTTGTTTTTGATAAAGGTAAACAATGTCTCTATCGCATGGTCATCCAACCGTAATGCAACCTGACGAACCTTCTTCCCTATTTCCAGCTCAGAAGAGAGAGAAGTGCGCCAGGTGACATCATAGTCATCAATAGGTAGACCTTTTTTCAGTGCACCTGTCAGTTTTTCAACAGCAATATCTGAGCATAAT
>JBDRWH010000130.1:0-5264 GCA_039802325.1 Caldifarciminota bacterium | reverse complement strand
AATGAAATTTTTGAGATTATTAACAATTTCATTCATAATAGGGTCTTTAATCTTAATTGTCTGTAAATCCAACAAACCGCCCGAGGTACCATCAATCCCGAGCGGTCCTGATTCTGGTGTTGTTGATAATTATACTTTCTTTACCTGGAGTTCGGACCCTGATGGAGATAGTATTGCAATAAAATTTGATTGGGGTGATGGAAATGAATCAAACTGGAGTCCATTGGTTGGTTCTGGTGATACAGTAGCAATGAGCCATTTTTACAATAAAGAGGGCCGATATGAAATTAGAGCAAAGGCGAAGGACATTCAAAATGCTGAATCAGATTGGTCTGAGCCACATATCCTTAATATCGGAACCGAAATATTCTGGACAAAGGAGTACGGAGGTAATCTGGATGACTATGGCTATGCAATAACGATATCTCTGGATAATTGTTATGTGATTGCTGGCGCAACAAATTCTTATGGTGCAGGTGGATATGATGTGTATTTAATAAAAATTGATACCACTGGCGGAATTGTCTGGGAAAAAACATACGGTGGTAGTGGAGATGATTATGGATATTCAGTTAGAACTATGAATGATGGGGGCTTTATAATTGCCGGAATGACAAAATCATTTGGTGATGAAAACGGCGATCTCTACTTAATCAAAGTTGATGCTCAAGGAAATCTTGTCTGGCAAAAAAATTACGGTGGTGCTTATGCTGATTATGGGTATGATCTCACAATAAGCCCTGATGGATATGCAATTACCGGGATGACCGGCTCTTCAGGTGCGGGTTCAGGGGATGTGTGGTTGTTAAAAACAAATTTCAATGGTGATACTGTCTGGACAAAAACATTTGGTGGGATAGACCTTGAGTGTGGAAATTCTATTCAGCTCTGCAATGACAATGGTTATATAATTACTGGGTATACATATTCATTAGGAGCCAATGGTGATGTTTATCTTGTAAAAACTGACGCTAACGGTGAAGTACTGTGGACAAGAAATTATGGCGGTAATGGCCAAGATATGGGGAATATGGTAAAAGAAACAGCAGATAATGGATATGTAGTTGTTGGTGGTAATGGTAATGTATATGTTTTGAAAATAGACAACAGTGGTAACAGAGTATGGGAGAAAACCTACGGCACCAATTATACTGATAATGGTTATGCCATTGAGCAATTATCTGATGGAAAATATTATGTTGTTGGTTCTGCAGGAGTCAATGGTAGCGATTTGTATTATCTCTGCCTTGATGAAGCAGGAAATCTGATCAAAGAGAAAAATTATGGAGATTTTCAGTATGAATATGGACGCTTTTTGTTGATTGATGGCTCAACCGCTATAATTGGTGGTTATAGATTGAATAACTTGATGAGAAATAATGTATATGTGATCAAAATAAAAAGATAGGAGACAATTATGTTCAGCAAAAACAAATTTCCAATCAGGAAAATTATCAATGGGATGTTCATCCCCCTTACTATTTTTGTAATTTGTCTTAGTGCCAATGTCAGTTGCAAAAATCCTAATGAATATGAACCACCTTTTGATTCTCTCTATCCACCACCTTCTGCACCAGTATTGATTAGCCCGAGAAATGATACTTCCTTTTGGTTTCAATCACCATTTCCACACGATATTAAACTTAAATGGAGTATCGTGGATGATATTGAATACTATCAACTGCAGGTTGCAAATGACACAACCGTACTGCCCAGTGCTCCTTTAATAAATGTTGAAGTCTGTTCAACCACCTACACGGTTTCGCGAAATAGTTTTTATTTCTGGCGGGTTCGTGCATACAATCGTAAATGGACCTGGTATACGGAGTGGTCACAAACCTGGCATTTTGGGGCATTCTATGCACCATAGGAGGTTATATGGATATCAAAAAATTAAATCTCAGTGAACCAATATTTTTAAGGAATTTAATGATATATCCAGTAAGAAATGATGGAACCAACGGGAATACGGATATTGACACCATTGATAATTTTATTACTACTGGTAAGGCGAGCATCCATGAACTCGCAACGCCTGATGTGAACAAAATTATCTTTGATAACAAGGGTGATTCACCAGTGCTGATGATTGACGGTGAAGAAGTAACGGGTTCTATGCAAAACCGTATAATTGCCCAGTCCTTCATTGCTGAACCGCATTCCCGAAGTCAAATACCGGTAATATGTGCGGAAGAGAAAAGATGGGAAGAGATTGGCGGTTTTAAAACAGGGTATTGTTCGTATCCGAGAATTCGCTCTATCCTCGCATCTTCTGACCATAGAAAAACTGATCCCCAACACCAGGTATGGAAAGAGATTGAAAGAAAGTTAACCGTCACGAGGACAAAATCAAAAACTTCTTCAATGCATGAAATATTTGAAAATCTTAATGATGAAGTTGAACGATATGTTGAAGGATTTGATGGACTAAATCATAATACAGTAGGATTTTTAGGTGTTGCGGGAAATAATATACTCGGTTGTGATATATTCGCTTCTCCTGAAATATACCATAAGTTTGAGAAAAAGTTACTACGCAGTTATGCCCTGGATGCAATTGAATATCAACAGATTCGGGGAACCCGTCCTGAAGTGAAGAATTTTTTTGATAAACTAATAAAAACGATAACCGAAAATGGCTTTGAACTTAGATCTGGGCACAGGAGAATAAAGCGAAGAAAGTTAGTGGGGCAAATGGTTTTTCACAAAAATGTTCCTGTGCATATTTCCGCATTTCCGGGTTAGACAGCGCAGTAGCGACCTACTGTATTCCAGTTATTTTAATTATGGAGTGCATCAGGTTGCTGAGGCAAAAATCCCATGCTCCTGAAAAAACTCGGTAAATACGAAATAATTGAATGGCTCGGAGGTGGCAGATTCGGAGATGTTTTTTTAGCTTATGATACAATCCTTGAAACCCAATTTGCCTTAAAGATTTCAAGGATGCGCAAAGAAGAAATTGTAATGCTCAAGGACGAGGCAAAACTCCTTGCCTCCTTAAATCATCCCAACATCGTCCGTTTCTACAATATTGATTTCATAGAAAACAAATTCGTCCTTGTGATGGAGTATATTAAAGGCAAGTCTTTAAGAGAAGTCATTAAAAAAGGGGGCATTGAGATAAATGAATTCTTAAATATTGCCCAGCAGATACTTGATGGAATAAATTATGCACATAAGATTGGTGTGCTCCATCGTGATTTAAAACCAGAGAACATGCTGATGACGGAAAATAACACAATCAAGATAACTGATTTCGGACTTGCCTGTTTTTTAAAGACCGGCTCAATTGCAGCCTCAACTGCCGGCACGCCAATCTATATGGCACCAGAAGTATGGTCTGGTAAGTTCAGTGAGAAATCAGATATCTGGAGTATTGGTGTTATTTTTTATGAATTGCTCACTGGCATTCCACCGTTCCTTGATGATAGTCTTGATGGACTAAAAGAGAAGATTGAAAAAGGTAAATTACTCATTCCAAGTATGATAAGGTCAGATATACCCGGCCACCTTGAAGATATTGTAGTGAAATGCCTCAATGCATGCCCAGAATCAAGACCCGATTCAGAGACAATAACTACAGCAATAAAGAAGCAAACAAAAGGCATAAAAATTGAATCAACGATAGGTGTTGTGGAAAAAAAGAAAGGCGAATTAAAATTGACTCCAGACCAGGAACAAATAATAAATAACCTTGATGGCAAAATTCTTGTCCTGGGACAGGCTGGTTGCGGCAAGACTACAAGTCTTGTCTATGGAATTTTACGACATGTTGAGAAAGGTATTTCACCATCTCGCATACTTGTCTGTACCTTTACGAATAAAGCGGCAAATGATATAAAGACACGACTGAGCCGATTCATCCCCACACCGCAATATGACCTCTGGATTGGAACCTTCCACACAATTGCCATAAGGATTCTCAGGCACGGCTGCGAAAGACTTGATATCGGCGAAGATTTTGTTATTGAAGAGCCAAGGAAAATATTGCCCTTATTAAGAGTTGAAACCGGTAAACACAAGATGAATGCATTTATCAGAGCAATTGAACTTATGAAAACAAGAGGAGTAACACCGGAAAAATTCTCTCCGGTAAATGAATGGCAGAAAACTTGCCTTAAAGTATATATAGAATACCAGAACTACCTAAGAGAAAATAATATTCTGGACTATGATGATTTAATTATCTATGCGACAAAATTGCTTGAGGAACACGAGGATTTAAGAGAACATTATCAGACTATGTTTGAATATGTTTTTGTTGACGAACTCCAGGATATAAATCCCGCCCAGTATGAATTCATCTCTCTTTTGGTGAAAGATAATTTCTTTTTCACCGGCGATGAAGACCAGGCAATATATGGCTGGCGTGGTGCGAGCAAAGAGATTATTTATCGTATCGCTCGGGATTTCAAGGATGTCAAAATATTTCATCTCAATCGTAGTTTCCGCCTTCCCCAGTCTATTCTTGAAATTGCCAATAACTTGATGTTGAGACAGACAACTGCAATTCCTAATTTGGACACTGGGGATGTTATTTTCTACGCGGCAGAATCTGTTAATGATGAGGTAGAATATATTATTAAGGAGATAAGGGAGCTGATTGATAAAGATTTCTCTTATTGGGACTTTGCAATTCTTTATAGAATGAACTATTTGAGCAAGATTTATGAAGAAGGGTTATCAAAAGCTGGTATCCCTTTTACAACCATTCGGGGCACAACATTTTATGAGAAAGAGGAATTTAAATCAATTATAGAATATCTTGAGTTTTTAAATATATCTAAATTGGCCGAAACACCTGAAAAATCTATTGCCCAAGGAATTTCAATATTTAAACCCGGAAAGACAGTACAAAAGAAATTGGGAATACTTATTGAACATCACATTCAAAATGTAAATTCACTATCGCCTTATACTATCATTTATGAATTGCTCAAATTTTTGAAATTGAAATCCGAAAAACTTGATGAACTTCTAAACTTTGCTCAGAATTATGCTGAAGCAGGGATTAGCAAATTTCTGAGTGACTTAAAATTGTATCAGGAGATGGATCTTGCAGATTGGGCAAAGGATACTGTGAAATTGATGACAGTGCACAGTGCGAAAGGAATGGAATTTCCAGTTGTTTTTCTTGTTGATCTCGTGGAGGAAATATTTCCTATGACCAAGAGTCTCTCTGAACCAAGAGACCTTGAAGAAGAAAGAAGATTATGTTATGTTGCAGTCACCAGGGCGCAGAAACGTTTGTATCTTTTGTATCC
>JBDRWH010000129.1:0-5299 GCA_039802325.1 Caldifarciminota bacterium | reverse complement strand
AAGGACAGGGGCAGAAAGAATTTTAGCGAAGTATTCGTTTATGAAAAATACAGCTAATCAGTGATCTGTCAAAAATGTAAAAAAGAAACAACTTTATCAAAAACTCTGCCTTATTGTCCACAATGTATAAGAAAAAATTTTAATTCATTACTGCCTGAAATTATAGAAATCCATAAAAAAAACCGAAAGAAATTCAATCTGCCTGAAAAAATTCCAGATGATCCTAATGGTATAGATTGCACCGTATGTGTAAATAAATGCAAAATTGCGAGTAATAATACTGGCTACTGTGGTGTAAGAAAAAATATACAAAACAAAATTTCTGGTCCAGATAATGAATGGGCTTATGTGGACTGGTACCATGACCCGTTACCGACAAATTGCGTTGCAGATTGGGTATGCGAAGGCAGTAAGGATCATGGCTACAAAAACCTTGCAGTATTTTATGAAGGTTGCACATTCAACTGTCTTTTCTGCCAGAACTGGCAATTCAAGCAGAGAAAAAACAAGGCAACGGTGATGGATATTGCCCGTTATGCAGATCCTTTAACCAGCTGTATTTGCTATTTTGGTGGTGATCCCACGCCATTTACCCAACACAGCATTGCCCTTGCCCGGGAAATACTTGAAAGGAAAAGACATAAAAAATTCAGGGTATGCTGGGAGACAAATGGTTCAGTATCTCCACAGTATACGAAACAGTGGACAGACATTGCACTTGCTACAAACGGATGTATTAAAATTGATTTTAAGGCATTCTCTGAAGAACTGAATATCGCATTATGCGGCTCATCAAATAAGAATACAAAGGAAAACATAAAACTTGTTGCAGATCACATGAAAGAAAGGGGAAAACCCCCACTATTGATTGTCAGCACACTCTTGATTCCTGGTTACATTGATGAATATGAAATTACGGAAATGGCAAGATTTCTGAGTTCAATTAACACAGAAATTCCCTGGTCATTTTTAGGCTTTTATCCCCATTTCTATTTCAATGATTTACCCCGGACCTCAAGAAAACACGCAGAGCAAGCCTTGCAGATTGCAAAAGACTATGGGATGAAAAATACCCATACCGGCAATGTGCATTTATTGATTTAGTTGTCTATGCCATATATTTTTTATACAATGTCAAAAAATTGAGGGGGAAGGTTTTTTGTTTCAAGTTCCTCTTGCTGGGAAGAATATGCAGTAAATTATATTTCTTCAAAAATTCAATAGCCTCTTCTTTTTTGTTTCTCGCTAATAGATAAAGGAAATACTCATGCGGTAACTCTTTTTCCTTGCCCTTTATCTCTTTTTCTACTCCATTCAAGTTACCATAATAAAGATTAAACTGAATCATACATCTGTAAGAAAAATTTCCCATCCGGGCAACTTCATCATGCCTTTGGGCAAACCAGCGCGCCCTTTTCTTTTTACCAAGTATGATATAAAGATTAACCAGGGCATCCAAAGCTAATCGCTCCCAATAGACAAAATTCAGTATTTGAAAATCCTTCAGACTCTTGTTAAGATAATTTAATGCCAGTTCAGTATTTTCTTTTAGCATTTCAATCTGACCAAGGCGTAAAAGTGTGGTTCCTTCGCAAAACAGGTCGCCTTCTTCAACATAATTAAGAGATTGCCGAAAATATACCTCGGCTTTAGCATATTTTCTCCTCTTAAAGTATATCCAGCCGATGTTGAATAAACTCACTAATAATTGTGTTCTCAAGTTATTCCTCTGGGCAATCCGTAAAGATCTCTTGTAGTAATCCAATGCTTTGCGATTATGACCCATCATGTCATAATAAATGCCCCATAATTCAAGATAGGTTAGTCTTTCACTGGTCGTCATTAATAGACATTTGAGTTTCTTCAGCACCAGCGCCATTTTGTTGTGTTGACTGCTCCAGTCATATAATCCAGCAAGGGCTAATAGTACCTCTTTTCTTATTTTTTGTTTTTTCTTAAGTTTTGCGAGGATCTGCTCGGCATCATAGTAATCACCCATTTTGATCAAGTAAAGGGCATTTAGAAAAGTGCTGACATCCTGTGTATGTTCATCATCATAATTCCCCAATCTTTGAATAATATTGGTAATTTCATTATGTAAACCTTTGTCATAAAGTTCTGCAAAAGTCTTATCCCAATAAGGCAGTGCCTGATACGCATTACCTGCCTCTGTGAGATGGTGGGCAATTTCATAGGGATTTCTATCCTCTTTGATAAAAACTTCACCAATCAATTTCTCATATTTTCTGCGCTTGACATCAAGCAGGGAATCTAAAATTGCTTCGCGAAACAGCGAGTGTTTAAACTGATATACTGTATCAGTTTTCACCAGGAATCCCTTGGTATAGTCAAAATTGTGTAGAAAATTTGCTCCTGGTGATAATTTTTCAATAGTCTTTGTTTCAAATTCCATGCCAATACAAGCAGCAAATTCAACTACCTCTTTTACCCTTCTAGGTAATTTTTCAAATTTGGATAATAGAATTGAGTGGATTGCAAAAGGCAGTGACCGTGCGTCTTCCTTAATCGACAGCAGATGATTTTTTTTAATGATTAAACCTCTATCCTGCATATCCTTTAAGATTTGTTCAAAATAGAACGGGTTCCCCTGACTTTTGCTTGATAAAAAGTTAAAAAGTCTTTTGTCCGGTGGGGCACCTGTTATTTCTTCAGCGAGAGTTTTTAAGGATTTCAAGGGCAGGTTTTCAAGATGCATTTTATGCAAACCGAGTCCATTAATAATTTTATCACCTTCCGGTCTGGATGAAGCAATCATCAAAAAGGGTAAAGGTACTAACTCTCTCAATATGAAAAGGGATGCTTCATCAATCCAGTGCAGATCTTCAACAAAGATAATTAGATTTTCTCTTGTTCTAAAGAGAACCTTCAATAACTCTATTACTCTGATTGTTGGTAATTGGACAGTTCCCATAAAATACTTATTCAATTCTGGAAAATCACCTTCAGGAAAGTGTTTGAATATCTCCTTTATGAAAAACAGCGGCGGTGCAACAGGCGGAAGCGATAATGCAATAATCTTGCGTTTATTCATTCGCCTTTTGATTTCAAAAAGCATCCTTGATTTGCCGATCCCAGCCTCGCCAATAAGACATATACCGTTTTTCTTGTTTATTAATTCTAATGCTTTGTTCAACTCTTTTTCCCGACCGACAAACCGATACGGAAATAGTGCACTGCTAAAAACCACAGCGATTCTTTTCTCTGGTTTATACACCCTCACCTTTTCTTCTCTTCCCTTGAGTTTTATTTCGCCCACATCTACAAAGTCAAATTTCCCTTTTAGCATTCTCTGGATTTCTCCAGAGAGATACAAATTGTTGATGGGCGCTGCTGCACATAACCGTGAAGCAACATTTACCCTATCACCCAAGATCATAAACTCCCTGAATTTCTTGGTTTTGATATCACCGGCAAAAACAATGCCTGAGGAAAGGCCCATTCTGAATTCGTGGTTCTTGAAAATTTCCTTTAGTTCGTTAAAAGCATTGAGAAAAATTTCTGGTTCCCGGCCTGTAGTTTCAGGGAAACCCGCAATAACCAATCCCTTGAATGCATTCTTGCCTGGTATCCATTTGAGAAGATTTAGATTTCCTTTTTTGCCAACGAAAAAGTCAGTAACTTTATGAACAAGATCGAAATCCTGAGGTATGTCAACAAAAGCAATGTACAATGGACGGTGGGCAGGTGAATGTTCTATCCGATGTGTAACATTAGAAAAGATCGGAAGTGCTGAGAATCTGTGCGATCCAGAACCGGATATGAACATATGCCCGGCTACGGTTTTTTCTTCTAACAAACTCAAATCATAAATTGTTGTACCCTTTACGAGTAAATCCTTGTAGTCACCAGTCAAATTAATCCATTCACACTCCACTTCACCCCTTACAGAAATAAATCGCGATCTAAGCCCATATTTTTTCAGAGTTGTTAAATTGAGAAGCTCGTTGCCCAGTGATTTCAATTTTTGAATATCATTACTTGCTGGGAATATACAATAATATGCATCACCCGCAAGTTTAAAAATACGGCCATCAGATCTCAGGATTTTTGTCTCAGCTTCTCTAAAGAAATTGGCAATTATCGCTGATAATTTTTCGGCGCCTGCTTTGCCTTTTTTAGCCATTTGTTCGCTCAGTGTAGTAAAACCACCAATATCTTGTATTGCTATCCAATAAACACCACGAAACCGCATATTATTCTATTGGATTGGCATCAAGCCAAAAATTTAGATTGTTTTCGCAGTAATTATTTCTTTAAGGTCAATATTTGAACTGCACAGAACCCTGGAGACCTGGGCATCACGGAAATATCTTTCAACTGGATAGTCTTTCATATAACCGTAGCCGCCATAAACCTGAATTGCATTTGTTGTAATCTCTGCAACTGCCTGGTTGCTGAAATAGCGTGCCATGCCTGCACGACATACAAAATCCTTACCTGAATCCTTCATCATTCCTGCATCATAGAGAAGTAAACGCATTGCTTCAATCTCGGTTGCCATATCTGCAATCATCTCCCTGACCATACCAAAATTGATAATTGGTTCACCAAACTGAATTCTCTCTTTTGCATATTTAATCGCATTTTCCATTGCTGCTTCTGAAATACCAAGATTAATTGCTGAAAATCCCAGGTTGGCAAACGCCTTTATATCATCAAGTATTCTTCCTCCGTCGCCTTCTTCACCCAGAAGATTCTGTTTGGATACAAGACAGCCCTCAAATTCAACTGCAGTTATACCACTTGCATTCATTCCAATGATATTATTTTTTTTGTTCCTGGCGATCTTAGGCATCTTCTCATCAACAATGAGTGCATTAGTCTTACCATTTGATTCAATGAACAAAATAAAGGGTCCGTCTGCGCTGCCATTCAACAAAATTGGATTCAGTCCAGATATGCTGTAGGTATTACTACCTTCACTGACCTTCAATTCGCTCGTTATAACCTCGGCAAATCCACCAATACTTTCTCCCATTGAAAGATTTTGTAAATATCTTTTCTTCTGTTCTTCATTACCAAATCTGACGATAGGATATGACAATAAGACATTGTGGGTCAAAAGTATCAAGGCAGTGGACGGACAGACTTTGCTTATTTCTTCAAGACAGACAAGTAACGACAAGGTATCAAGTCCACAGCCGCCATATGCTTCAGGAATCGTTGCACCCAGGATGCCCATTTGAGCAATCTTTTTAATATTCTCTGCAGGGAATATCCCCTGTTTATCAAACTCATCAACTTTTTCGGCAATAACATCTTTTGCAAATTTTCTAAT
>JBDRWH010000128.1:0-5308 GCA_039802325.1 Caldifarciminota bacterium | reverse complement strand
AAAAATATCCTGACAGTTTGCAGGGGAACCGCCTGCCATGTGCGTGGCTCCGCAAAAATTTTGAATGATCTGGAAAGAGAGCTCGGAATAAAAGCAGGAGAGACAACCCCTGACCTTAAATTTACAGTTCAACAGGTTGCTTGTTTTGGGTCCTGCGCACTCGCGCCAGTAATGGTGGTAAATAATAAGGTCTACGGCAGGCAGACAAGCGCTAAAATGAAAAAAATTTTGAACCAGCTGAGAAAATAAAAACCAACGGTTTCTGCTATTTAAAATGATTCAGGAGGAAAAAATTTGGAACTGAAATCAGTCCGGGAAAAGGCAAAGGAAAAAGGGGTTGTGGTAATAGGGGGAAATACACCGGGAGTAATCTCACCAGGAAAATGTCTGGTTGGTATGCTTCCAAAGATTGCATTCCAGCCCGGCAGGATTGGCACGGTTGCCCGTAGTGGTGCAGTTACATATTATATTGCAAATTCATTAAACCTCGCTGGGCTTGGCGAATCAACCTCAGTGGGTCTTGGCGGTGACCCGATCTTGGGTTCTAATTTTGAAGATATTTTAAGGCTCTTTGAACAGGACCCAGATACTGATGCAGTGGTTATGGCAGGTGAGATCGGCGGGGTATATGAAGAGCTTGCCGCACCATATATTAAACAAATGAAGAAGCCAGTGATAGCATATATAACAGGAAAATCTGCACCCCAGGGTAAAAGACTGGGCCATGCGGGTGCAATAATTGAAGGGAATATGGGAACTGCCCAGAGTAAGATTGAGGCATTAAAGAATAATGGGGCACTTATTGCAGAAACCTTGAGTGAAATACCACACTTAGTTAAAAAGGCACTCAATATTAAATAGTTATCCACATTTTAATTTTGTTATTGAACAACAATTCGGTGCAAATAAGAAGGGCAATAAAGGGCTAAAAAAGGCTAAAGAGCGCAAAAAGGATAAACAAGGGTAAAATGGTAGTCCTTCATATATCTTTATCTTGTTGACACAGGGATTTTATTCAATATAATTAGAGAAGATAATATGCTTGCAAAACTATTAGGCAAGGTTTTTGGAACCAAGACTGAACGGGAATTAAAGAGGCTCTGGCCCATTGTTGATGAAATCAATCAAATATTTCCAAAATTTGAGGCAGTTGACTTGCAGAAAACCACCGATGATTTCAAAAAACGCATCCAACAGGGCGAATCACTTGATGAAATTTTGCCCGAAGCATTCGCCCTTGTGAAAGAAGCCTGCAGAAGACTTGTTGGCAAAAAATGGCACGTCGTAGATATTGAAACCGAATGGAATATGGTCCCTTTTGATGTCCAGTTGATTGGCGGCATTGTATTGCATGAAGGCAAAATTGCAGAAATGAAAACCGGCGAAGGTAAAACGCTTGTTGCCACAATGCCTCTGTACTTAAACGCACTTGCTGGCAAAGGTGCGCATTTAGTCACAGTCAATGATTATCTTGCGCGAAGGGATAGAGAATGGATGGGACCGGTGTATGAATCGCTTGGTATGACCGTTGGTGTATTACAGCAAGGCATGGAAAATGAACCAAGAAAAGCAGCATACAACTGCGATATCACATATGGTACAAACAATGAATTTGGTTTTGACTATTTGAGAGACAACATGGTATGGCGATTAGAAGACAAAGTTCAACGAGAACATTTCTATGCAATAGTGGATGAAGTGGATAGCATATTGATTGACGAAGCACGAACCCCGTTGATTATTTCTGGACCAGTTGAAAGGGAAACAAAAACTTTTGATGAAATAAATCCAATCGTGCAAAGATTGAACTCTGCCCAGACGGTTTTCGTAAACAGAATTGTGCAGGAAGCAAAAAAATTGCTTGAAGAAGGCAAAGAAAAAGAAGCGGGCATTAAATTACTACAGGCAAGAAGGGGTGCACCAAAGAACAAGCAATTGATGAAATTGGAGCAGGAAACCGGCATCAAGCGTCTGGTTGAAGATACCGAATTGACATTTTTGAGGGAAAAGAGTTTTGCCAAGATTGACGAGGAATTATATTTTGTAATTGATGAAAAATCGCATATCGTTGATCTGACAGAAAAGGGAAGGCTTTTTATATCACCAAATAATCCTGAAATGTTTGTACTGCCGGACCTAAGTGAAAAAATTGGAAGAATTGATAAAGATGAAAATCTATCACCCAAAGAAAAATTTGCGGCTCGAGAAAAGGCTTATGAAGAATATGCGAAAAAGAGTGAGATTCTTGCTAATCTGAGGGCATTACTTAAAGCATATTCATTATTTGAAAAGGATGTAGAATATGTTGTTCAGGATGGGAAAGTAATTATTGTTGACGAGTTCACAGGTAGATTGATGCCCGGAAGAAGATTTTCTGATGGCTTACACCAGGCACTTGAAGCAAAAGAAAGGGTGCGTGTTCAAGAAGAAACCCAGACATTTGCTACAATTACTATTCAGAACTACTTCAGAATGTATCAAAAACTTGCAGGTATGACTGGTACTGCGGCAACTGAAGCGAATGAATTCTGGCAGATATACAAACTTGATGTAGTAGAAATTCCAACAAAAGAGCCTGTGCGTCGTATTGACTACGAAGATATTGTATATCGTTCCAAACGGGAAAAATACAATGCCATCATTGAAGAAATTGTCAAATGGCACAATAAGAAACGACCAATTCTTGTTGGCACGACATCAGTAGAAGTTTCTGAAGTACTTTCCAGGTTGTTGCAAAGGAAAGGAATTCCTCATAATGTCCTCAATGCAAAACACCACCAACGCGAGGCAATGATTGTTGCCCAGGCAGGGCAACCTGGTGCAGTTACGATTGCTACCAATATGGCAGGTCGGGGAACCGATATTAAATTGGGTCCCGGGGTCGTTCAATGTAGCAAATGCTGCATTAATTGTCTGGATTACAATTGTTCAGAATGTACCCATGAAGAAAAGAAAGAATGTTTAGAGGATTTGCCCTGTGGGCTATACATCATAGGAACTGAAAGGCACGAATCGCGCCGAATTGACAATCAGCTAAGGGGAAGGAGCGGTCGTCAGGGCGACCCCGGCTCTTCGCGATTCTTTTTATCACTGGAAGATGATTTGATGAGAATATTCGGCTCTGACAGGGTTGCTGACATAATGGACAGGTTTGGTGGTGAAGAACAAAAACCACTGACCCATCCACTCGTAACAAGGGCAATAGCAAATGCCCAGAAGAGAGTAGAAGAAAATCATTTTGAAATTCGTAAACATCTTTTGGAATACGATGATGTCATGAATAGGCAGCGTGAAGTAATCTATAAAATGCGCGATGAGATTCTTAAAGGTGCGAATTTTGAAGAACTTCTGTTCAAGAACTTTGAAGATACTATTGAAGACATTATTCTAAAACATTCAGATGAGAAAAAGCCATCAGAAGAGTGGGATTGGGACGAGCTGATAAATGAATTCAGTCAGTTGTTCATAACAAGCGTTTCCATTGACAAGAATGAAAAAGAGAGAATAAAACAAAATGAATTATTTGAAATACTCCTTGAAAAAGCAAAGGAAGCCTATAAATTACGAAAACAAAACTATGACCAGGAAGCCTACAACGAAATGTTGAAATCCATCCTTTTGTTGACAATTGATAATCGGTGGCGCGAACATCTTTATGGACTGGATGCTTTACGCGAAGGCATAAGTCTGCGTGCATATGCACAAAAAGACCCTCTTGTTGAATACAAACAGGAATCATTCAAAATGTTCGATGAACTACTGAGAGATATTGCAAGAGATGTATCAGGCATAGTTTTCCGCGCAACACCCCGACCCATCCAGAGAAGACCCCTTGTAACTCAGGAATATAAACCAGGTTTAAATGGAAAACAAACAGCACAGTCAAAATCACCAGGTTCAACTGCTCCAGTCACAAAACAGGCAAAAATAGGCAGAAATGATCCTTGCCCATGTGGAAGCGGTAAGAAATACAAGAAATGTTGTGGCAGAGGAATATAGTATGAAACCCTATCAAGTGAATCTTTTCAGTGAAGAAGATAAGTCGCCAATTTTTTTACCATCAGAGCCCGTTTTTGTTTACAACAATAAGAGATACATAAACTTCTCCGTATTTGACTGTTTCAATCGTCACAACAATGAATATTTGAATGAAACCGCACGATTAAATATCACCAATCACGGGTTACTGGATATTAGAAATCCTGACAATCTTATGACGGAGTTGGCAAAGGAAATGACCGAATTCAAGAAACTGGACTCAATTATCATATTCCCCGACGAAATCTCAGCCGTTTATGCCCTTTTCTCAATCTTTAATTCAAATACGGTGTTCCTTGTTGATTATGAAACTTCAGCAAGTATCTGTGCCCTATTGCAATACAGGAATGTTGAGTTTTACAATCACCGAGACCTTCAACAATTGACAAAGATTTTGACAATTCACTCGGATAAAGCAATCATTATTGATGGTCTTTACGAGTGGCTGGGCTATACTGGTCCAATTGGTGATATTGCGCGCATCGCAAAGGAAAATCAGACGGTAATCATTGCAAATGAGCTAAATTCTTTTGGCTTGCTTGGAAGAGATGGAAGGGGATTTGTTGATTTGCTTAATTTGTACGAGGATATTGTTATTGAAATTGGGAGTTTTAGTAAATACATCGGTGGCCACGGAACTTACATTGGTGCCAAAAAGTATCTCATAAACAAAATAACTGAAAATGCAGAGAATGTATATGTTCCAATGCCAAAATTTATGCTCGCTGTTAATATCGCAGGAATAGAATTGTTAAAAAATGAATCAAGAAATCGCACTTTATCTTCAAAACTCTGGACTAACAGCAGGTTCTTCATAAATCGCTTGAAGCAGATTGGATTAAACACAATGAGCGAGACCCCGATTGTGACCGTTATTTTCAATAATAATGAGGAGGCACAGACATTTGCGAAGTTTTTATATAATGACGGGATAATCGTTAGTGTAAACAAAGAACGGGTCAGAATGATACTATCAATTGAACACTCCCGTACTGACCTGGACTATACCCTTGACCGAATTGAAACACATTTTAGAAGTATGGGCATTATATACCCGGCAAGCAAAGCAGGTGTTGACTTATCGCCATAATTTGAATATAATATTTACTTGAAAGGAGGCTAAATGATTATTATTTTGGGACTCTTATTCACTGCTATGCCGCAGGATTATGTCAACATGTTGATGAAACAAGATTATGAATCTGCGGCGGAATATTGCAAAAAAATGATCAATGAGACTACAGGTACAGAATGGCGCCTGGAGCTTGGG
>JBDRWH010000127.1:0-5354 GCA_039802325.1 Caldifarciminota bacterium | reverse complement strand
AACACCAAAGAATGTGCGGAATCTATTGTAACGATAGTTCAAAAGAAAATCACCTGCATATTTCTGTTCAAACCCAAGATTCAAATTGGCGACGCCATTTATGGCTGATTGAATGTTTTTCCTTGTTATTACATTTACTATGCCAGCAAGTCCTTCAGGATCATAACGGGCAGAGGGATTGGTTATTATTTCAATACGGTCTATGGTGCTGGCTGGAATCTGTTGAAGAGCGTCACTTGGGTCAAGGATTGATGGTCTATTATCAATCAAGACTTTGAAGTTCGTGCTGCCACGCAGACTCACATTTCCCTGGACATCAACCGATATTGAAGGAATGTTTTCAAGGACATCTACGGCAGTTCCGGATTGGCTTGCATAATGTTCTTTGACATTTATGACCTTCTTGTCAATCTTGAACTCAATGGGTGGTTTTTCCGCGGTCACTTCTGCACCTTCAACAAATATCGGTTTCTGTTCAAGTTTGATTAGACCCAGGTTGACCACTGGATTATCACTCTTGATACTGATTGTGTGAGTTTTTGTTTCAAAACCAACGAAAGAAATCTCAATTACATAATCACCAGGTTCTACCCCTGTCAAGAAAAATCTTCCATTTGCATCGGTTGCAGTCCCTGATATCTGTTTATGGTTCTTATCATAGATGATAACATTTGCTAATTCAATGGGCTGCTCAGTCAGAGATTCTATTACGGTACCCATTATCCGCCCTGAATTATATGGGTCATTTTGACCAAAAATACCTTTGTTCAGAATGAATATGGCAAAAATGAATAATTTCAAAGATGATCTCATATACATATGACGCAAAGTAAGTTAGAAAGGTTTATACTTACCGCTCCTTCTTCAATGTAAGTCTTCTTAGCCATTTCTGTACATTTTCTACCTGGTTTGAATCACCGGTCTTATAAAGATAATTGATGTTGTTGATTACCATTTTCTTCAGAAAATCAATATTATATTTCATACGCTGGTCATTGACAAAATCAGGAAGGTCTATTTGAAGAGCAGAAAAATCAAAAGGCATATCTTTCCTATCCTGCGTGATAAGGTAGTTAGGACCAAAAGGAATACGCAAGTAATGGGGTTTTACACCATTCAAATCATAATCAGGAAAGGGAAGGGCAAAAAATGCTCCGGTTGACTCTTTTGCATCCACAAATTTTTCCAACATCTTTATGTATTTCTCCTGAATCACTTGCGGATCATATGGTCTACCGTACTCGAATTTGTAAAGTTCAACTAAATAATCATTTATTTGTTTTTCTGCAAGAAAAAACAAATCTGGATACTCGTTTCTCAGATATTTGATATACCAGGTACGCCGGAGAAGTTCTTTGTCAATTATCACCACATCCTTACGGAAATGCTTGACTTTTCTTAAATATATTGTAGGTGAGTAGATATCCCAGTACGAGCACACTAACAGACTATTTTCTGGCAACTGCACAAAATGTGATAAGCTATAATCTAAACCAAAGGTGTTATTTCTTAAAGTGCAGTCCGAGTAGTTAATGATTGGGATGATTAGACTTAAAGGAATGGTGATAATTCCTTTCATGTGCTTTTGCCACATTTTCAGCCCATAAATGCTGACAAATAAAAGGCCAATAAATCCAGGAATGTAGTACGATTCAATGTCAGGTATTGCGTAATTGACTGTATACAAGAAATTCAATAAGAAAATTCCCAAAAACAAGAATAATTTCTTTCGGTCATTCTTAAATAACCAGTAAATCCCGGCAAACATAAAAATAACAAACAAATACAAGAAATTTCTCGCAATCAGAGTTATTCCCTGCTGAATATTATTCAAAATTTCTCTGCTGGAAAGCGAGAACATCCAGACCTGATATTGCCTGCCAGTAATGTGCCAGACCAAGCGCTGGATATTGCACGTATTCCCCCAGGCAAGTTCTGCACCACCGAGAGTCCGGAACAATAGATACAGGTAGATTGATAATCCTATGGCAATAAAAATTAATCCAGCAATGATTTTTTTGGCAGTAGGTTTGTAAACAATCAATGTATATAAAATTACTGGAATGACAAGAGAAAAAATGATAATATGGTTAGTAAGAGAAAGTCCAGCAACAAACATAAGTGCATAGTAAGTTCTTGAATCTTTGAGATTGTACAACGAATACAATAAAACAATACAAAATAATCCTGTGAGAGGATAGACCTCATTGGTAATAGAAGTTCGCCAGATAACCAGCGAAAAGGCATATAACGATGCAATGGTAATAGAGAGAAGTTCTTTTTCCAGAATTCTATACGTGGTAAAATAAAGAAAAACAGCTGCAACAGCAGAAAACAGTGCTGATAGAAAATTGAGATTTCGGATAGGCTCTCCTGGAAAATGAGCAACAAAGTATGAGATTAATGTGTAAAGCGGATAACCTGTGGGATGGGCAATACCTAATGTATAACTTACCGCACCAAGTTCGCCAGAATCAATTAGATAGACGGTTGGACACAGAGAGTATGTGTAGATGCCTGTAATTATAATAAAGAGAAAAACGGGTATGTAGAATCTGGGCTTAAGAAGGTTTGAACTCACTCTTTCACAAAGTTTAGCCTCAAATTAGTTAACCTAACCTGGATATCTTTTCTTTCTTCACTGGTCAAAATTGGTTCCATTAGTTTGAAAAGGCTTTCAATTGAATCAATGGCGAGTTTGGCTTCATTTAAATCTTTTTTCTGCTTTTTAGTTTCAGGATGGGCAATCAAACCAAGATATGACCAGGCTTTGCCTTCAAGGGAAAGAATCGTCATAATCAAGATATCCTTGATTGGCACTGGCTCTTCAAGTAATGGCGGTTCTTCCTTTTCTTTGTTTTGTCCTGTCATGAATTTATTATACAAAAAAAGGTTTCAAAGTCAAGAATAACCAGACAAATCGAAGCAATGCGGGAAAGACAGACAGTATCGGGTTATTTTAATCCACCAGGATTATATCCTCTAAAGGCATAATTGGAAGGGCATCACCGTTGTGTTCTGCAAGAAACTTAAGATAACGCATAAACTTGGTATAATCACTATTTGCCTCAAGCAGTTTGGGTTGAAAAACATTAGGCGCAAAAAGTTGTGGTTTTGGTAATTCTATAATCGCTACTTCAGCATCTTTAGCAATACCTGCTTTCTCCTTTGCAATCATTATTGCAGTTTCAAGTCCACCAAGTGTGTCAACAAGTCCTATTTGTTTACCCCGCGTACCTGACCAGACTCTGCCCTGAGCAATTTCTTCTATTTGTTCAGGTTTCTTGTTTCTGCCCTGGGCAACTTTTGAAACAAATTCTGCATAGAAAGATTTGATTAACACTTCCATCTTTTTCTTCTCATCGTCATTTAAGTTACGGTCTGGTAATTGTCCAATAAAGGGAAAGACAAAGCCAAAACCAAGATCAGCATGCTCACCAGCTTTGACAAAATCCGTGGAAAATCCTAATTTTTCCTTCAATCCTTTGTTGTATAGCCATACACCGATAACACCGATAGAACCGGTGATTGTTAATGGTGAGGCAACAATGGTATCACCATACATTGACAGCCAGTAGCCGCCAGAACCTGCGACCAAACCCTGAGTAACAATCACGGGCTTTTTCTTCTGACATTTCTTTATTGCTTCAGCAACAATATCAGAGGCAAGAGCATCACCGCCTGGTGAGTCAACTCTAAAAACAACTGCGAGGATATCCTTTTTTTCAGTAACCCATTCAATATCTTTCACCAGACTTCTCGCCTTTATACCTGTATCCATTGCACACTCACCAAGTGCATAGATAATCGCTATCTTTGGTTTTTCACCCCAGTAATTGTCTCTTGGTAATTGAGTGTAAGTTAATGCTGAGGGAGAAACAAATCTATTCTTTCTACCTTCAAGTGCTTTAACAGTTTCCTTCACTTCTTCCCATCTTCCTATTGTATCAACGAGTTTCTTTTCAAGGGCATCTTTGGGCAGGAAAATGCATTCTTCGTTTACAAGGCGGTCAAATTGTTCAGGTGTGAAATTTCTTGATTTACAGATATCATTCCTAATTGTGTTATAGATGTCATCAACTATCGCCTGACGTTGCTCCCGGTCGGGTTCTGACATACTTTCTCTTGAAAAGGCTTCGGCTGCGGACTTATATTTGAAAAAACGCCATTCATCCACACCAATACCAAGTTTATCAAGAGCACCTTTAAAGAACATTCTGCCCATTAATGTCCCAGGAAGGATTATTGTCCCTTCGGGGTCAAGCACAATTCTGTCCGCTACTGAAGCAAGATGATATGCAAAAAATTCCACATCGTCCACATATACTACAATGTGTTTTCCCTGGGATTTGAACTCATTTAGTTTTTCCCTTAATTCCCACGCCATTTCCACACTGATATCTATACCTGATAGATTTATTGCAATACCGCTGATAGTCGGGTCATTCTTTGCAATATCAATGGTTTTGAGAAGGGATAACAATGTGCTGGTTTTGTCAAATAAAACATACCGTCGGTAGTTTACTGTCCCGTTTAACTCCAGTTCAAGGTAGTTTTTCCTGTATTCTAACACAGGCTTGAAGATATTCCGGTCATAACCACCAAGTCTGATGCCATAACAATTAAAAACATGTTTTTGCTCGGTATCAAAATGTAACTGATTGATTGCACCCAATCTACCAAAACTGAAATTCATGCCTGCGGTGAATGAATGGTCATTAAAGTATCTTGCTGTAATTCTGATGCCGGATAATGGCTCAATTGCTATACCTGTACTCCAGGGGCTATCTTTCATGTTTGTCCCCTTGTGGAGTGCGTAGTCGGCAAAGAATGTAATCTTTTCATTACCGAGAGGTCTTAATCCTAAATCTATATAAACCTCACGGTCTCCTCCAGAACTTGCAAATGAACCGACTAACCCAATAGATATGAATTTCACAGGCCGATTCAACCAGCCCAATTTCCAGATATTAGGTTGTTGTAAAATATTCGTATCGCTTTCTGACCATTCATAGCCAATGCCCAGACTCTGTTTCTTATTGCCCATTGCAAGAGAGAAACTATATCCAGTGATTGAACCTGCAGATAGTTCTTGATGACTGATTGAAAAACCAAAATTTGGCATACCTGTGAAAAGAATCCAATCGCTGAAGTCATTCCATTTTCCAATCTGGTCCGACCACATAAAATTAAGGTCAAACTGGTGCAAATAGGTTAAGAGTGCAGGATTGTCATATCCGTAAAGGCCAACTCCCATGGCACCGGGTGATGTTAAGAGATATTTATTATGAGCATAGAAAGATGGAATATGCCCATAGCAAAGAAATAATCCACTAAGGATCCATAATACTAAT
>JBDRWH010000126.1:0-5401 GCA_039802325.1 Caldifarciminota bacterium | reverse complement strand
CTATGCCCAGAACAATGCCTTTTTCCTCACGCCATTTTTTCAAGGTTGAGATATATCCGAGCGCGCGTTTTTCTGCGTGATTGCGAACCGAACAGGTGTTGATCAGAACTACATCGGCTTCTTCAATCCTTTCACAGGGGACATAGTTTTCTTCAATTAGTATCTCCTGTATCACATCCGAATCATTCTTATTCATCTGACACCCAAAGGTTTTGATATAGAATTTATACATTTACTGAATTATTATGCCGGCTGTTTCGGTTTCTGTAACCTTTGTGATTCTAATTGTTCGTAGTTCTCTTTCCGCACAGTTCTGGTCAATATTTACTCTTATGTAATTGTCGGTCAGACCCTTAATCACATCTCTTTTTTTTTCAATGACAACATCAATTTTTTTATCAATGAGACCCTGACGGAATCTATAATTTTTTTCATTAATCAATTTTTTAAGTACCCAGAATCTTTTTTTCTTTTCTGCTATACTCACTGGGTCGCCTAATTCATAAGCATCCGTGATATACCTTGGCGAATAGGTGAATATGTGAAGGTGAGTTATCGGAGAATTTCGGACAAGATTTGCGGTATTATCAAATTCCTCTTCTACTTCTTGAGGGAAACCAACGATGACATCTGCACCGATCGCTACATCAGAGAAATTTTTTGAAATAAGTTCAAGAATTTTTCTTAGATAGTTTGTATCATACCTGCGACCCATTAAGGATAATATCTTATCGTCTCCACTTTGTACCGGAATATGGAAATGTCTGCAAACTGGTAAATCCTTCAGGCAGGAGATCAATTCCGCAGTTATGAAATTTGGCTCAAGTGATGACAATCTTATCCTTGGTATCTCTAACATCTTTGACAACTCTCTAAAGAGTTCAACAAGTGAAGAACCAATGTCCAGACCATAAAGCCCGATATTTGCACCAACCAGGACAATTTCATTAAAACCAAGGCTTTTTGCCCATTCAATCTCTTTCTTGATTATTTCAACAGGTTTACTAACAATTCTTTTCCGTATTTTAGAAACCACACAAAATGTACAGGGTTGATTGCAGCCATCCTCAATCTTTAGAAAATAACGGGATTTTTTTGGTGCCGGAAATATATCTTCGATTATCCTATTCCGTTCTTCGTTGTCAATCTTTTCGCAGCCGGCAAATATCTCTGGTTTCAAATGGACAAGACAGCCGGTTATGATTATTTTTTTGTCAGGATTATTTCTTTTTGCGTACCTGAGCTTCTTAAGAGATTTTACTTCTGCTTCGTGTGTAACACAGCAGGTGTTGACAATGATAACATTATCGTCGGCACGAAATTTCTCAGAAAGACAGTAGCCTTCGCATTGATTTAGTTTACAACCAATATTGTAGAGGATTGCCAAAATCTTGTTTTTTAAGGACTATTCTTTTTCTTTTTTCATAATATCTTTTGTCTTTTCGCCTATTATATCACCAATGGTAATTTTGTCCGCTGTGGGTTTGATTTCTTCTTTCTTTTTGGGTGCTGGTTTTCCCAATCCTTTCTCAGCAAGAATGATCCGACGCAGTTTTGAATTATATTTTTTGACAATGAATTCCAGTTCGTCGTCAATCTTGTATAGATCTTTTAGTTTTTTCCCTTTGCGCTCCAGATATTTTGAAGGAATAAATTCTTCAAAATTTCCTTCCAGCATAACCCTCAGACCACGAGGTAAAATATCGCTGACCTTACCGATTACTTCGGAATTTTCAGGATATTTTTCCATTAGTTTGACAAAGGGGTCTTCTTGAAGGTGCTTGATACTTAACGAGATTTTCCTGTTTTTACGGTCAATTGAACGAATCACTGCGTCAATCTTCTGTCCTTTCTTAAAATAATCAGATGCCTTTTTCACTTTCTTATCCCAGAAGAAATCATTGATATGTATCAATCCATCAATACCATCAGGCAATCGCACAAATGCGCCAAAATCCTTCAGGTTGGTCACTTTGACCGCTACCTTCTGGCCAATCTGATATTTTTCATCAACAACTGACCAGGGATCAGGCTGGGTCTGTTTCATTCCGAGATAAATCTTTCGCTCGTCACGGTCTACAGAAAGAACAGCTGCTTCAACAACATCACCGATTTTGAGCAGGCTGTTTGGGTCTTTTACATCTTTTGACCAGGACATATCCGAGACATGGACAAAACCTTGAACATCCTTTTCTATTTCAATAAAGGCACCATATTCAACAATGTTTACAACCTTTCCTGTTATGACTGTGCCTGAAGGATATTTTTTCTCTATTGCTTCCCAGGGGTGAGGGGTCAAATGTTTCAGACCAACAGAAATCCTGCCTGTTGCTCGGTCCATGGAAAGTATCTTCACCTTTATTCTGTCGTTTATCTTAACAACCTCACCAGGATGAGTGAGTTTTGTCCAGGACATATCACTAATGTGTAACAGGGCATCAACTCCGCCAATGTCAATGAATGCGCCATAATCCGTGATATTGCGAACTGTTCCTTCAATGACATCGTTCACTTTCAATTTACCAAATATCCGTTTGCGAAATTCTTCCTGTTCTGCTTCAGCTGCAAGTTTTCTGGAAACAACAATATTCTTGCGTAGCATATTTATTTTCACAATTTTCACGCCAATTTTCTGACCAAGGAGTGAATCAGGATTTGACTGGGGTTTAAAGTCTATCTGGGAGCTTGGTAAAAATGCGTCCACACCAAGAAGGTCAATTGTGAAACCGCCTTTTATTCTCTTGCGAACGATTGCCTGGGCAATTTCACCATTTTCATATAAATATTTTATCTTGTCCCAGGCTAATTGAAAATCTGCCTTCTTTTTTGAGATTACCGGAAAGCCTTCTCGGTTCTCAAATGCCTCAAGAAACACATATATCTCTTTACCTTCAACTGCTTCTTCTGGCTCAGAAAATTCCTCGAGGGGTAAAAAACCCTCAGCTTTTAGTCCTAAGTTCAGAAGAACACCACTTTTCGTACGCTTGATTATCGTCGCCTTTATTATGTCACCTTCCTTATGGGTAACATAACTTTCTTCCAATAATTTGCTCATTTCTTCATTTGAATGACCATTCATTATGAATAGAACCTCCCTGGAATGTTTTTGCCATTCCAAACCAATTATATTCTTTTTTTGCACTTTGTCAATGAATATGTTCCTGAATGATACTATTTACTTTTGGTCGGAGCTGAGTATAATTCCTTATAAAGGGGGTTGTCTATGAAGAAGATATTTATTTTAGGGTTGTTAATTCTTGCTTGCGGTGGACCGAAAGGGCCGGGTATTAGTGAGACAAAAAAATATCCACATATGTATATTACGGTGAAGGACTATGGAAATATTGTGATTAAATTGTACTCTGATGAGGCACCCAAAAATGTGAAGAACATCATTGAACTGACCAACAAGGGTTTTTATAATGGTCTCAAGTTCCACAGGATAATCAAGGGGTTTGTGATCCAGGGTGGATGTCCAAAGGGCGATGGAACCGGAGATCCAGGATATGAGATTAATGATGAAATATCACCCAAGCTAAAACATCTAAAAGGAACTGTGGCAATGGCTAACAGGGGACCGAATACAAATGGTTCACAATTCTATATCTGCCTGGAACCTCTGCCAAGGCTTGATGGAAGATATACAATAATCGGCGAGGTTGTTGAAGGGATTGATGTGGTGGAAAAAATAGGCGAGGTGGCAACTTCTGGTCCGCCAATGGACAGGCCATTGAATGATGTGATAATGGAAAAGGTCTGGATAGAAGAAAGATAGACGCATTAGATATAATCTAAAGCTGTAGCCAGTTTGTTTGCAAAAAGAAGTTTCCATGAAAATATGTCTGGTTTCTGACCCATATTATCCTTATCCTTCAGGGGTATCTGAATACACATATTATCTTGCAAAATACCTGAGGGTTTTTGGACACAATGTCACAATCCTTACTACACATTATAAAGATGAGGTGCCTGAACAGTGTGTGGTTCGTGTGGGCAGGGTTTTCTATATTCCAATGAATAAGTCATTTGCTACATTGTCAGTGGGATGGGAAATTCCCCGTAAGGTTAAGGCATTCTTAGAGCAGGAAAAGTTTGATGTTATTCATACAATGGGACCGTTTCCACCGAGTATTTCTTTCTTTGCTCTTCATTACTCAAGATCCTTGAATGTAACAACCTTTCATTCTACAGGATTTAAATATTACGGGGTTGGTTCATATCTTTTTAGAAAGTTATTCAAAAAGTATATTAAGAAGCTTCACGGCTTGATTGCAGTATCAGAAACACCACGCGATACATTTTTACCATATATACCTGGAGAATATACAATAATACCGAATGGCGTAGATCTGGATAGATTCAATCCTGGGGTTCAAGGGTTTGACGAATTTAAGAACAGAAAAAATAAGATCCTCTACCTGGGTAGGCTTGATCGACGCAAGGGCTTGATTGAATTGTTGAATGCCATGCCGATCATTCGTAGACAGATGAAAGACATATTGCTAATCGTGGTTGGAAAAGGACCGCTTGAGGATGACTGTCGCAAATTGGTTAGAAATTTAAATCTGTCAGAGGTTGTTGTGTTCAAGGGTTTTGCAAGGCAATCAGAAATTCCTTCCTACTACGCATCCTGTGATGTGTATTGTTCACCTGCATTAGGTGGCGAATCTTTCGGGATCGTACTCTTGGAGGCAATGGCAGTGGGGAGACCCGTACTTGCTTCAAGAATACCAGGGTATGATCGGGTGATAATAGATGGTTATAATGGACTTTTCTTCAATCCACATAAGCCTGAAGATATTGCTCAGAAGATTATGGATGTGTTCAGAAGTGATAATTTGAGGCAGGGTTTGATACGCAACGGTAAAAAATTTGTAAAAGACTATTCCTGGCACAACGTTGCAAAAATGATTGAAGAATTCTACATAAGAAAACTAAATGAATTAAACCATCAGGATGCGTCAAGGGTCTAATATAGCAGAAGGAGGTTACATGAGATACCTTGCACTGGGATTATCAATGGTCCTTTTTACAAGTGTGCTGGTTTATGCCCAGCATGATATGTGCCCTATGCGCGGACATAAAGAAGGTCCGGGTGGAGTCTGCCCACTTGAGTTCTTGGATAATCTCACTCCTGACCAGAAGACTAAAATTGAGGATATAAGGATTGAAACCCAGAAGACAATAATTCCAATCAAAGGACAGATTGAACTCAAACAGATTGACCTTCAGAAAGAAATGAAAAATGACAGACCTGATAAAGACAGAATTCTGAAGATTGCCCAGGACATTCATCAACTTGAGTGGCAGATAAAGAAGGCACAGATTGAAGAGAAGATAAAGATTCATTCGCTCCTCACGCCCGAACAAAGAGAAGAACTGAAAATGCCCAAGCATAAGA
>JBDRWH010000125.1:0-5492 GCA_039802325.1 Caldifarciminota bacterium | reverse complement strand
TATTGTTTGTTTATGATACAAAGACAAATAAACTCTTAAGGATATTTGTTTCAGATGTCCCACTTGAGTAGCATATTCTGTTTGACTATTTGCTTTCAATTACTGCCTGCCCAGGAGGATTCTGCGCTTTTTTTCAAAGGTTATGATAAATATATGAAAGGTGAATGGAGAAATGCTGAAGAGATACTATTGCAGCATTATGATTCTTATCCTTTATCAGTGTACAGACCAAGGGTACTCTATTTACTTGGCGAGGTGAATTTCAAAATGGCACAGTATAACCAGGCAATAGACTGCTGGAATAATTTGAATAGTATGTATCCTGAATCAGATTACAATATTGAGGCAAAAATGAGAATTGGTGATGCCTATCTGGAACTGAAGAAATATCGTTCGGCGCTTCAAATCTATGAGGAAGTTAGAAATTCTCGTTCAACTTACGAAATTGTCCAGGAAGCAGACTTGAAAATTCACGAAACACTCTACTATCTTGGCGAATACAAAAGTCTTGTTGATGCGCTGTATCATTTCATTGATACAGATTCAGATACGACAAAATCAGGTGGCATTATTGCAAAGACAATGCTCAGGATTTCCAGAATGCATATGAAAAACAAGGAATATTATTCTGCTCTTGCATTGCTTGATCGTTTGCAGACTACCTATCCTGATTCGCCGGTCATTGTTGAAGCGCTACTTGAGAGGGCAAATGCCTACAAGCTACTGGGTGATAATCAAGGGTACAAGACTGTTCTATTATCATTGGCAGCAAAGAAGGATACCGGAGAATTTTGTACTCTTGCGATGATTGAACTTGGAAATTTGTACCGTAGCGAACAGAAATATGATTCATGTTTGCATTATTGGAGTTTGTTGCGAAATAGTGGAAAATATCAAGATAGAGCGCTAATGGAAATTGCCGGAATCTATGAAAAAATAGGTCAGTATGATGAGGCAATTATCGTGCTACAGTCGTTAATAAGTGAATATAAGGAATCACAATACATTATTGACGCTTACCTGCAGTGGGCAGGGCTTCTTGAAAAGCAAGGTGATTATCATCAGGCAATAAAAATTGTAAGGGAAATCCATGAAAAATTTGGTTCAAGTCCGGAGATCTTTATGAAATTAGGTGATATTTACTACAAGATAAGGGATTATGCCCTGGCTCGGGAGAATTATCTATGGGCAAGTGAGGCATATAAGGACCAGCGAGACAAATCAGCACGCGCACTGATTCTTGCGGGTGACGCAGCCCTTGCAATGGGCGACAAAAAGAGTGCCCGTCAGGACTACTTAGGTGCTCAATTGATTGCTCAATCTGAGCAGATAAAGAATATTGCTGTCAAAAGAATAAGCCGTTTGGATTGATTATTATACAGGTTTGTTCTTTTTTTCTTCCTCAATATGGTGTTTGATTATGCGCGCCTGGCTGATATATATTGTGTCCTCACAGATATTTGTTGAAAGATCGGCGATTCTTTCCAGATTTTTAGCGACAAGGAAATACTGTATTGCAGAACCAATTTTTTCTGGTTCCTCAAGCATGTAGGTAAGCATTATTCTAATTACCTCATTGCGCATTTCGTCCACAGCGCTGTCTCGTTCACAAACTTTCTGTGCCCTGACTGCGTCGTTCGCAATAAAACTATCCACACTTTCTTTCAACATTTCATTGACGATCTTAGCCATTGTCCAGATGTTTGATATGGGTTTAATACGTGGCTGTTCGACAAGAAATTTTACACAATCGGCGATATTAACAGCGTGGTCGCCCATTCGCTCCAGATCGTTGTTCATTTTTATTGCCCCAATAAGAAATCTTAAGTCGGAACCAACCGGTTGATGCCGGGCGATCAATTCAATACACCTTTCTTCAATGGCAATTTCCATTTTGTCAATTCTTTTATCAATTTCTTTGATTTCATGGGCAATCTTCAAATCTCTTTTCTTCAAGGCTTCAAGGGATTTACTTATTGAGTCTTCCACCATTGTCGCCATTGTGAGGACCTCATTCTTTAGACTCTTCAGCTCTTCGTCAAAATAACTTGCCATTTTTCCTCCTGTATTAACCAAATCTTCCGCTGATGTAGTTAAATGTTCTCTCATCAGACGGATTTGTAAAGATTATTTTCGCTTTGTCAAATTCAATCAATTCACCTAACAGCATAAAACCAACATCATCCGCGATTCTTGCTGCTTGCTGCATGTTGTGAGTAACAATTATGATTGTATAGTTCTTTTTCAGTTCGATTAACAATTCTTCAATACGGGTAGTGGCTATGGGATCAAGGGCAGAACAGGGTTCATCCATTAAGAGGATTTCAGGTTCTACGGCAAGAAGCCGTGCAATACAAAGCCGCTGTTGTCTTTCTGGTGTGAGAGAAAGTGCTGATTTCTTCAAAATATCCTTGACTTCATCAAACATTGCCACTGCCCTTAATGAGCGCTCCACAATCTCTTCGAGAACTTTTCTATTGGTTATGTTCCAGACTCTTGGACCGTATGCTACATTATCAAATATGGATAATGGAAATGCATTTGGTCTTTGAAAGACCATGCCCACTTTTTTCCTTAAGAAAATCAGATCGCACAGCGGAGAATATATGTCTTCATTATCAACTATTATACTCCCCGTAATCTTGACCTTAGGAATTAAGTCATTCATACGGTTGAACACCCGCAACAAAGTCGATTTGCCACAACCAGAAGGGCCTATCAAGGCAGTGATTAAATTTTCCTTTATTTCAAGATTCACATTCTTCAATGCCTGGAATTTGTCGTAGAAAAGATTGAGATTCCTTGTTTTGATAATCATCCGAACCTTCCTATTATGTAATCGTTTGTGCGCTTGTCCTTTGGAGCGGTGAAGATTTGCTCGGTTGTTCCGACTTCAATCAATTCTCCGCTTAGGAAAAAGGCAGTTCTTGTGCTTATTCTTGCTGCCTGTTTTGTATTATTGGTTACCAGAATAAAGGTGAATGTTTCTTTTAAGTTGAGCATTGTTTTTTCAATCTTGGACGTGGAAATTGGGTCTAACCCGGAACACGGCTCATCCATCATAATTACTTCTGGTTTAAGTGCAATGCTTCTTGCAATACACAATCTTTGTTGCTGACCACCAGAAAGGCTGGATGCCGAGTCCCACAATCGTTCTTTTACTTCATCCCAGAGCCCGGCTGAACTGAGTGAAAAATAAACCAGGTCATCAAGTTCTTTCTTCGTATAATTGTTATGCATTTTTGGACCATAAACAATATTTTTATAAATTGAGCCAGGCAGCACAATGGGTGTAGCAAATATTAAGCCAACTCTTCGGCGCAGGTCATTCACGGGAATATTCATAATGTCAATATCATCAAGTATTATCTCACCTTGGGTAACTGCGCCATCCAGGTCTGCGAGTCTATTTATTGCCCTCAATAAGGAGCTCTTGCCTGAATTTGCTGGTCCTATTATGGCAAAGATTTCATTAGAATATATATTCAAGTTAATATTCTTCAACGCCTGCACATTGTCGTAATATAGACTGAATTTTTTTATTTCGATCTTTGGTCTCAACATTTCAATAATATCTTGCAATAAACCTGTGCATTAGCCGGTAGGCAATGAAATTGATTAGCAGAATACTTATGATTAAGACTGTTGCAGTACCATAAGCCTTGGGCATTGAAATTCCCTCACGCGCAAGAATGTAAAAATGAACAGCAAGGGTGCGGGTTGAGGAAAATAACGAAGTTGGAATATTGAGGGATGAACCTGCAGTGAAGATTACGGCAGCGGTTTCGCTTACTGCCCTGCCAATACCAAGAATTATGCCGGTGAGGATGCCTGGGAAAGCCGTAGGTAATACAATCTTCAGAATCGTATCTATTTTACCTACACCGAGAGAATAACTGATTTCACGATAAGACTTGGGGACCGCCTTGATTGCTTCTTCAGAAGTTCGGATGATTGTCGGGAGAATCATTACAGCAAGTGTAAGCCCGCCAGATATGATACTCCATCCTAATCTCAAAGTTATGACAAAGAAGATAAATCCAAAAAGTCCGAAAATGATAGATGGCACACCAGCGAGACAATCAGCACCAAAACTTATCACCCTTCCTATAACGCCGCCTCGGGTATATTCAGTGAGATAAAGGGCACTGCCTACCCCAAGGGGTGTTGCAACGATGATTGCAAACAGAGTTACCATAAGGGTTCCAATAATTGATGGGAAAATGCCCCCTTCTCTTCCCATTCCTTTGGTCCTCTCGGTTAAAAATTCCCAGGTCAGTGAAGATATTCCATTTTTTAGAACAAAGGCTATGATAAAAACAAGGATTGAGATGACAAAGATTGTACCAACTAAGAGGAGTGTATAGGCAATAATTTGATTGGTTCTTGGTCCAATTCGCAGTGTCATTCTCTACGGGCGATTTTTGTTGCAATAATATTCAGCAGGACGATTATGATGAACAGAATTGAGCCACACGCAAACAGAGCAGCACGGTGGTCACCAGTTGAATAGCCTAATTCCAGGGCAATGGTTGAGGTGATTGTTCTGACCGGGTCAAGCACTGAAACCGGAATCTTGAGTGCGTTGCCAGCAATCATTATTACTGCCATTGTTTCGCCTATCGCCCTGCCCATTCCGAGAATAATTGCGGCTATAATTCCTGAACGTGCAGCAGGGAACAGGACCATTAGCACCGTCTGCCATTTTGTCGCACCGAGTGCATAAGAACCTTCCCTGTAGGTCTGAGGGACAGCGACAAGAGAATCATATGATATGCTCACGATAGTTGGCAAAATCATGATTCCCAGGACTATGGAAGCAGTAAGTACTGAAAAGCCTGAGCCACCGAGAGTTCCTCGTACTAACGGGACAAGTATCACAATGCCTATGAAACCGTAAACAACAGAAGGTATACCAGCAAGGAGTTCTATGATTGGCTTGAGTGTTTTCTGCACTGATCGTGGTGCAAATTCTGCGAGGAATATTGAACAAGCCAAACTCAAAGGAACACCAATAACAAGAGCTCCAAATGTAACTGAGATTGAACCAACAATCATTGAGAGAATACCGAAATGGTTCTTTGTTGGTGCCCAGTGGCTTGAAAAGAAATTTTTTAATCCCGCCTTGAATATAAGGGGAATACCTTGAGCAAAGATGAAAATTGTTATTAGCAAAAGTGAAGCAATTGCCGAAAAAGAAATGATCAACAATACTTTTTCTGATATTCGTTCTTTCATTATTTATTGTTCTGCACAGGGGTCAGACCTTCGTGTAGTAATATTTCCTGGGCATCATCAGAAAGTACATATTCAATAAAAGATTTTACCGCACCGGTTGGCTCACCCTTTGTTAGCAAAAGAAAAGGTCGGACAAATTTATATGAACCATTGACCAGATTTTCAACTGAAGGTGTAACACCATCAATTGACAAAGGTTTTACTCTTCTATCTACAAGTCCTGAAGAAATATAGCCAATTGCCTGAGGTGTATT
>JBDRWH010000124.1:0-5494 GCA_039802325.1 Caldifarciminota bacterium | reverse complement strand
GCCTTGAAATTTCACTCCTCAGTCCGGCTTGATATTCGCAAGATTGCTACCCTGAAAAAGGGTGAGAATATCATTGGTTCACGCACCAAGGTAAAAGTTGTCAAAAATAAACTTGCGCCACCTTTCAGGGAAGCAGAGTTTGATATTATCTATGGTGAAGGAATTTCAAAACTTGGGGAACTCGTTGATATTGGCGCAGAACAGGGTATCATTGAAAAATCCGGCACCTGGTATTCGTTCAAGGATGAACGCATTGGTCAGGGTCGGGATGCAGCTATTGAGTTCTTGAAAGCAAACAAAGACATTTTACAGAAAATACAAAAAGAGGTTCAAGAAAAACTTTTCAAGAAATCTGGTGAAGATAAGCAAAATAGAAGTTCAAAAGAAAAATAAGAAGAGGTCTTCAATCTATATTGACGGCGAATTCAAATTCGGGTTGAGCAATGAGATTCTATTGAAATACGACATTAAAGAAGGTGATGAACTCACTGAAGAACACATCAAAAATCTCTTACTTGCTGAAGAAAAAGAACGGTTAAAGCAGAGAGCATATAGATTGCTTAGATACCGTAGCCGTTCAGTAAATGAAATGAAACAAAGATTAATAAACCTCGGATATGAACAGGAAATTGTAGACGCAGTTGTCCAGGAGTTGATTGAAGAAGGAGCATTGAACGACCAGAGATTTGTTAGAGAATTTGCAAATGATTATACAGAACTGAAGCCGAAAGGTAATATCTTTATTATGAATGAGCTGAGAAAAAAGAAGGTTGATGCTACACTTATTGAAGATGTGTTAAGAAATCGTGATGAAAAGAGTCTCATAAAAAATATCTTGCAGAAAAAATTGTCAAATCTTGACAAGAATAATCCAAAAGAAAAAGCAAAGATTATTAGACGCTTGCTGAGCAAAGGATTCACTCCCCGGATAATATACGAAGTGATAGGTGAAGAATATGAATAGCACAGAAATCCGCGAAAGTTTTTTGAATTTTTTCAAACAGAAAGGTCATACAATCGTTCCTTCAATGTCTTTAATTCCCAAGGATGACCCAAGTCTTTTATTCACCAGTGCTGGAATGGTTCAGTTTAAGCCATTGTGGACCGGAACTGTGCCATTGCCGTATAAAAGAGCAGCAAGTATTCAGAAATGTTTGAGGCTCTCAGATTTAGATAATGTTGGAAAAACAAGAAGGCACCATACATTTTTTGAAATGCTTGGTAATTTTTCATTTGGAGACTATTTTAAAGAAGAAGCAATCATCTGGGCATGGGAATATCTGGTGAATGTGTTGAAGATTGATAAAGAAAAACTCTATGTTTCAGTTCATAAAGAAGATAACGAAGCATATGAAATCTGGCGGAAAAAGGTTGGCTTGAGTGAGAAAAGAATATACAGACTCGGAGATGATACAAACTTCTGGGGTCCAGCAGGTAATTCTGGTCCCTGCGGTCCTTGTTCAGAAATTTACTATGACCTTGGTGAAAAATTTTCCTGCGGTAAGAAAACCTGTGCCCCGGGTTGTGATTGTGATAGATATTCTGAAGTCTGGAATCTTGTATTTCCTCAATTCGACCAGAAGATTTCTGGTGAAAGGGTGCCCTTGAAAAATCGCGGCGTGGACACAGGAATGGGTCTTGAAAGACTGGTAAGTGTCATCCAGAAAAAAGATTCAAATTTTCATACTGACCTTTTCTATCCAATCATTGAGTGTATAATGGATTTAACCCACAAAAAATATGGACAGGATTCAAAGACCAATATTGATATCAATGTAATTGCTGACCATATCAGGGCTCTGGTTTTTGCAATTGGTGATGGAATAATACCCTCAAATGAAGAGCGTGGTTATGTATTGCGCAGGATTTTGCGCAGGGCAACAAGATTGAATTTAAACTTTGGTTTGAATGAACCAGTTTTGTATAAACTTGTGCCAAAGATTGTAGAACTATACAATCATTCATATCCAGAACTTGTTGAACATCGCGAAGAAATTACCCTGGTTATCAAATCAGAAGAAGAAAGATTTCTTGCCACCCTGGAAAAAGGAATTGCGCTTTTTGAAGAAATTGCAAGCAAGAAAAAGAAGATATCCGGTGATGAAGCATTTAAACTATATGATACATACGGCTTTCCTGTTGAACTGACCGAAGAAATTGCAAAGGAAAAAGGCATTGAACTGGACAAAGAAGGATTTGCAGAAAATCTTGAGCGGGCACGCGAAGAATCAAGAACAAAGGCAAAATTTACAATTAAGGGTGAATGGAAAGTCATAAAGGAAGGAACTGGAAAGTTTGTTGGTTATGAAAAAAATGAGATAGAAACAGAAATTTTGAGATTCAATGAATCGCAAAAAATCATTGAACTTGTCCTTGCTGAATCTCCCTTTTATGCTGAGGCAGGCGGACAGGTTGGTGAGACCGGCTGGATTACGAGTAAGGATTTCAAATTGAAGGTTCTTGACACATACTGGCTCCAGGGAATGAATACCTGCCACTGCGAAATTGAATCGGGTAAGTTTAAGCCTGTCAGGGTAGTGGCAAAAGTTGATATGAAACATCGCAAGGAGAGTGCACGTGCACATACCACAACCCATTTATTACACGCAGCACTGAGAAAAATTCTTGGTGAACATGCAAGGCAGGAAGGTTCTTTTGTTGCACCCGGAAGATTCCGTTTTGATTTCATGCATTTTAAACCGTTGAGTGATGACGAGATAAGGGCAATTGAAGATCTTGTCAATGAAAAGATTATGGAAGCGATACCGGTTGAAAAATTCTGGACCACGATTGACGAGGCAAAGAAACTTGGAGCAATGGCATTGTTTGGTGAGAAATATGGCAAAGATGTGCGTGTGGTTAGAATAAAAGATTTTTCTATTGAACTATGCGGTGGTATTCATCTTGATAATACCGGTGAAATTGGATTGTTTAAAATAATCAGCCAGGAATCAGCTTCCGCAGGCATAAGAAGGATTGAAGGTTTTGTTGGTTTCAATTTGTTGGATGAACTGCGCCGATATCGCAATATAGTAAAAAATATCGCAGAATCTGTTGGTAGTGAGACAAATATTATTGAAAAATTTGAAGAATTCCAGAACCGGTTACAGACCCTTGAAAATATTGCACAAAAGCAGCAGACAAAACTTGCTCAGTTTGTTGCCAGAGAGATTCTTGAAGAAGTGGGTGACAATAAGTGGATTGTAAAAAAAGTTGAAGGTTTTGATAATGATGGTATGCGACAGGTTGCAGATTTTATAAGGGAAAAGGAAAAAGGCAAACTTGGCGTATTATATGATATCGTAAATAATCGGGTAAATTATCTCGTATTTGTTGGTGATGAATTAAAAGAGAAATTCCCTGCCCACACCTTGATAAAATCTGTAGGTAAAATCATCGGCGGTGGTGGCGGTGGCAAACCCCACCTTGCAGAAGGTGGCGGCGGCAAACCCGAAAAAATTCAGGAATTGATAGAATATTTTAGAGAAATGTGATTTTTCCAACCTGATGTAGACAGTCGATTTTTCGGGCAGGATAAATTGAGCGGTCCATACTGATCCCTGAGCTGGTTTAGCCACCACCAAATCACTCATTGACATTTTGTCAAAAATGATTATAATTTAACACAATTACATACAACAAAGGGGGTATTATGATACATAGATACCTGATGATTTTGGGTTTGGCGCTGGTATTTTGTTCTCTATACGCTGCCCAGCGCATAGTCCTTTGTGAAGAAGCATACTTGGATACCTGACCAACCTGTCCTTATGCCAGTAGTCTACTGGACTCTATTGCCATCCTTGAGTATCCAGCTCAAACAGCTCTGGTTGAACTCCACTCTAATCCTGGTGATTTCGGGTATTTCGCCGAGGCAGGTGCAAGGGTATACTTCTATGATTTCCAGGGATATCCCTCATTATTTCTGGACGGAAGAGATATCTGGACTTCCTGGTCACCATCTGATTGGCGTGATTCTGTAGAAGTTGAAATGACAAAACCAGCGCCTGTTACTCTCACGATAACTGGTTCTTATAATCCATCAACCAATACTGGAACAATAAATGCCGCATATCGTAATGATTCAACCGCCTCTATTACCGCCCGCATATATTTTGTAATTACTGAAGACAGCCTATATCATCCGGATCCGAATGGTCATGCCTGGCATAATCATCTGGCACGCGATTTTCTCCCTGACCAGACCGGTGAACAAGTAACAATTTCTCCGAGTCAAACAGTAACCCGTAGTAGAAGTTTCACAATAGATGCCGCCTGGAATGAAAATAAATGCTATATTGTTACCTGGCTACAGGCAGATGCACCATCAAGGAATGTTTTTCAGGCTGGTGAAGTAAGGGTAATGGAATTAGTCGGTGTGGAAGAAAATACTCCAGTAAAGATTGATTTACCGTGGATGAAACTTCGGTCCAATCCTTGCACGGACGATGTAAAATTTACGATCCATTTATGCAATAGAGACCCCTACATAATCAGCATCTATGATATTCAGGGACAATTGGTAAGAGTGATTAGAGGAATTGCTTCTAATGGAACGGAAACCATCACCTGGGATAGAAACAATGGTTCAGGGCGGAAACTTTCATCCGGTGTTTACTTCTATAAATTCCAGAGCAATGATTATCAGACCGGGGGCAAAATAATCTTAGAATAAACCAACAAGAAGAATTAAGGTGAGCATCTGAAACTCCGATCTTGATAAGTGGTAGAAATTAAGGTAACATTCTTATTAAAATGCAATCTTGCAGTTGTTGAGAAAGTGAGAGTTGGCGCCTAGCGTCATGCTGAACTTGTTTCAGCATCCTCATTTTCATCAGGACATCTTCTATAAAACTAATACTTTTGAAACCCAGAGATCGGAGGACCTAAACCCTGGCCTGGCGCCGGGACATATTTATTTCAAGGCAGAATTCGCGGTGATTGACTATTCTTTTTCCGCAACTTCCCTTGATGTAGTTTCATCCCCAGAAAATTCCGGTCGGATCTTTATCCACTTCCTTAAGTAGTTTATCAAAATCTGCTGTTGAATCCGCATCTAAATAGAGTTCCCAGCGTGAATGTTGATCGGACTGATAAAGTGTCCATTTCCCATCTCTCGGATCATAACGAAATTGGGCAACCGGTATTTTGCACCACTCATAAGGAGGCAGGAAACCAATTCTTTCCTCATACAGAGTTATATTCAAACCTTGAATTCTATAACTACCTCTGACCCGATCTCGCAACCGCGCCGGGAACTTCTTTTTGCAATAAACCTTTAACTTTGGCACCACAGACTTTCTGATTATTTCGGGTAATGTCATATTTACCTCACTTTCAAATT
Organism: Caldifarciminota bacterium; assembly: GCA_039802325.1. GTDB lineage: Bacteria > Hydrothermota > Tepidihabitantia > SM23-42 > JAOAFX01 > JAOAFX01. The sequence goes on along the minus strand of JBDRWH010000124.1, from coordinate 150 downwards.
TTATTCTGACTCACAAATAACTTGTTCACAAATTTTACATTAATATTCTATCTAATGGAAATTGAAAGTCAATAGAAATGTCAAATTTTATGCGCCACTGCCTCAGTGCCACCACGCAAAACTTTACAAATCAGCACAGTCCTATTTTGT
>JBDRWH010000123.1:0-5497 GCA_039802325.1 Caldifarciminota bacterium | reverse complement strand
CTCTGCTCGTTCCACAACACTTTTATGCGATGAATCACTAACATATGTATGCACCGCATCTTTATAAGGTGAGTCTTTTATCAGATGATCAAGTAGTGGATTTTCTGGCGCAATAGAGATAAAAGTAACTCCAAATATGGTATCAGCACGGGTTGTAAAAACCTCAAGTTTGATGTCTGAATTCTTTACAGGAAAGACAATATTTGTTCCCTCACTCTTGCCAATCCAGTTTTTCTGCATCTGTTTGACCCTTTCGGGCCATCCACTTAACTTTTCCAGGTCCCTCAATAATCTCTCTGCATAATCAGTTATTTTGAAAAACCATTGATTCAACTTTCTGCGCTCAATCGGTGATTTGCAGTTTGAACGGTAACAGTGTCCATCAATAACCTGCTCATTAGCAAGAACGGTCTGACAACCAGGGCACCAATTTACATACGCTTCTTTCTTATAAGCAAGTCCCCTCTTGTACATTAATAAGAACATCCACTGAGTCCACCTGTAATAATCAGGCAGGCAGGTAATAATTTCACGTTCCCAGTCATAACTGATACCCAGCAGCTTAAGTGATTCATCAGATACAGTGATATTATTCAATGTCCACTCGCGCGGATGCACTCCAATCTCAATCGCCCGGTTTTCTGCAGGCAAGCCAAAGGCATCCCAGCCAAAAGGGTGCAAAACATCAAATCCAGTACGCCTTTTGAAGCGTGCGATAACATCACCGATCACATAGTTCTTACAATGACCCATGTGGATATCGCCGGACGGATAAGCAAACATTACTAAGTCATAATATTTTTTCTTTGGATTACTATTGGTAGTGAAAAGTCCATTTTCCACCCAATACTTCTGCCACTTCTTTTCTACTGTCTGATGGTCGTACTGCATTTGCTTGTCTTGAACCAATTAGATTGGCATCAACTTCCAGTTAGGATCTCAGCGCCACATTTTTCGCAATACCATGAGTCAGGTGGATTAACATAACCGCATTTAGGACAAGCAATACCCTCTTCTTTCTTTTCCGCTTCCTTTACGGGTTTGTCCTCCACAACTTTTTCTTCTGATTCCAGTAAATTGCTCGTTTCAACAAGCAATTCATCAAGTTTCTTGACTTCTTCTGGTAATTTTTCCTCAAGAATGTGTTCATCAATTGTTAATTCTTCAGGTTTCTCTTCAACTGCTGGTTCTACTACTGGCACCTCTTCTTTTACCACTACTTTCTCTTCCTCCTCTTCAACACCAACCAATCCTTCACACCAATTTATGCGCTCCTCCAGATTTTTGATTTCTTCGGAGACGCCTGTAAAATTCTCTCTGGCTTCTTTTTCCAGTTCTCGGTATTTATCTTCACTATATTCACCAATTGAATAGCGAAGTTCAATTTCCTCCAATTGCAATTTCAAATCTTTGTGTTTATGCGATAAATTTTCAATCTCATTTCTTAGCCGTTCCATTTCCATTTTTACAAGTTCGCGATTTTCAGCAACACTTTCATCCAGCTTCTTCAGTTTGACCTCGTAGTCATGCTTGACCTTCAAATAAACCTCATGACTCACATTCGCCTTTTTCTCTTCAATCTTTTTCAATTTGCTGAGCAGGTCATTTCGCTCAGCCTCAATCGCCTTAAGTTTCTCAATATTGTTATCCATAAATTACTCCTTTACTTAATACGCCCAAATTTTTGATAATAAAAATTTCTAACATGGTATCAACAAAATCTGAACCGGTTTTCAATCGGCTATCAATTCGCAACAGTTCTGCCGCCAGATAGCGAAATGATTTGTCATCAGACCTTAAGGCGTGATTGCGCAACAAGCGACCCATTGCATCGATCACAATGGCAGGAGTTCTAATGTATGGTTTCAATTCAACAAACTGTTCAATTGCCTTATGTCGATGCTGAAAAAAATCATTTGCCATGTGGTAAACATCATAATCACTCAGACCCCGGGATATCTCTTTTACCTCACCCAAACCTAACTGTTTTGCCTGAAAAAGATAGTTTTCAATCTTTTGGATTTCATTTTTCAATCCAGTGATATCATCAGAAAATTCTTCTTTGAGATAATTCACTATGTCCGAACATCCTCTTATCCCGAGCGATTCCATTTTCTTAACTATCCATTTGTGAATTGTTGTTTCATCAGGAGAAAGTATCACGCAGTGGGCATCAGGAAAAAGCTCAAGGATTTTCTTATAGTCATCACCCCCGCGACCATGCCTTCCTTTTTTGTCCATCTGATAAACCATCACCAAACAGGTTGAAGAAGGAACACGGCCGAGCATAAGAGCAAATTCCTTTAGATTATTATGACTTTCCTTTTCAATGTTTTTCAGGACTACCACCCTTCTTGACGATGCGAAGGGCGCGGTCAGAATTTTGTTGACAAGGTCAGGATATTCATATTCTTGCACTGAACAACTTTCAAAATCAAATGATTCATCAACATTCAGTGCCTGCTTGATGTCATTTATAGCATTATTGATTAGCAAAGATTCTTCACTCACAAGAAAATAGTGATTGTATAGCACCTTCTTTCTTGTTTGTTCTTTGAATTCTTTCTCCATCATATTACTATATTACACAAAATTCATAAACTGTCAAGTGAAAAGTAACACTTTGTTAGGTGTTGACTTTTTACAATTAACGGGTAAAATATACTATGGTTGGAATTGGGTATGATATTCATAGACTTGTAGAAAATCGACCTCTATACCTTGGCGGAGTAAAAATAGATTATCCCCTGGGACTATTAGGTTACTCTGACGGTGATGTATTGTTGCACGCTATATGTGATGCGCTTCTGGGTGCGGCGAATTTGGGCGATATTGGCGCTCATTTTCCACCCGATGATAAGAAATACAAGAACATCTCAAGTTTGATACTATTAAAAAAAGTAAGCGAATTTTTGAAGAATTCAGGTTTTTTTACAAAAAATATTGACGCAGTCGTCATTGCTGAAAGACCGAGGATATTGTCATATGTGTCAGAAATGAAAAGTCAAATAGCACATGTATTATCAATGAACCCAGAACATATCTCAATAAAAGGCAAGACAAACGAAGGCATTGGTGAAATTGGTGAAGGCAAGGCAATAGCAGCAATTGCAATATGTGAGATAGGCCGAATCTATGATACCTCTGAAAGATGAGATCAGGTCATATACAAGACCCATAATTACCTATGTTATACTCGCCATAAATATCATTGTCTATGTCTATGAATTCTCTCTGGGACCCAATAAGGAAAACTTTATCTTTCAATTTGGAACAATCCCATCTGACTTGTTCAATCCAGCAGGGATACATCCTTACTTAACAATATTCACAAGCATGTTTATCCACGCAAACTTTATGCACATCCTCGGCAACATGCTTTTTTTGTGGGTTTTTTCTGATAATGTAGAAGACCGATTAGGACACGCAAAATTTGTACTATTTTACTTTATCTGTGGCATTGCTGCAGTTTTTCTTCATAGTATAATTACACCAAATTCGAAAATTCCAATGGTTGGAGCAAGTGGTGCTATATCCGGGGTGCTGGGCGCTTATATTGTATTTTTCCCGCGTGCTCGTATCTTATCTCTGATACCTTTAGGATTATTTATGCGCGTCGCCTATCTGCCATCACTCTTCTTCATTGGTATATGGTTTCTCTATCAGTTCTTCCTGGGGCTTGTTTCAATGAGTATCAAGGGTGGTGGTGTTGCATATTTTGCCCATATTGGTGGATTTGTTGCCGGTGTATTATTTGCCCTTCCTTTCAAAAAATCCCGCAGAAAAAATCCTGATTATGAAATTGTCTGAAATTCCTTACTTGTACAGTTCGTTTCATATCCACAAATCTTTATGTCCACATATCTTCAAATCTTTTCAGGGGGTAATATGTTACAAATTCTGATAATCTTTAGTAGTCTATTGAATTACCGAGCACCAGCAGGTAACAAAATAGACCCTCGGTGTTTTGAAAAAGAATACGTTCGCGCCTGGGTATTTTTTACAGATAAAGGTATCACCACTGATAGATACAATGAGGTTTTGCGCGACATAGAAAAGAAAATAAACCCGAATTCACTTATGCGAAGAAAATTAAGAAACGGTATTATTGACTACTCTGATATTCCTTTGAGAGAAGAGTATATTGAAGAAATTGAGAAACTTGGTGCAATTGTCCTGTACCGGTCAAGATGGCTGAATGGTGCAAGTTTTATGATAAGCCGTAATGACCTTGAAAACATTGCCCGACTGGCATTTGTCCACAAAATAATCCCGGTGGCACACTTTACCAGCAACTTAATAGAAAATGAGACTGCGCTACAGGAGACTACAAACATCTACACAGCCCGGCAATTACAGATGTTTAACATTGATTCCCTTCACAAAATCGGAGTCTATGGGTCCAACATAAGAGTCGGGTTTCTTGATACTGGACTTAGAAGAACCCATATTGCCTTAGATAGTGTAAAGGTGATAGCAGAATATGATTTCCTTGGTGGTGACCAGGTTCTCCTGGATAACATTGCAGTAACACCCCGTCATGGTGTATACACTGAAATGTTATATCACGCAAGGTCTGACCGGCATGAACTTTTTCTTGTCGGCGATACAAGTTATGTGTATATGCCAGCAAGGGATATTCTGTGGACACATTCTCTGGACAACGGCAATACCTGGACAGAATTGAGAAAACTTACGAATAATTCCAACAACAATTGGATAACAGAAATTGACCTTTGTGGTCAGGATACTACATTCCTGTTTTTCCGGAATCGCACCGGATTGAACTTTCTTGTATTAGATACTACAATCATCACAGGTCCGATAACTATAATAGGTGGACCTTATGAAAATCCAAAGGCGGTAAAATACAATGATACGGTCTATTTCTTTTATCGTGACAGAAATAACATTTTTCTGCGTAAGGGAAATATCAGTGGTTTTCCTGATCAAATATTAGCAGTATCAAGCACGACAAATATCAAACTTTCCACAACATTTTCCGGGCAATCAAAGTTAGGCATTTTCTATTATACATTTCCCGATGACTCGCTATTCTTTGCCTGGTCAACAATCCCGTCTGATACATTCCACTCTAAATTCACTGGGTTCGTAGGTAAAGACCCAAAAGTAGTTTGTTCAGGCGATACTATCTTCGCACTGTTTAAGGATGCTTCTAATTCTCCATTTTTCAGGATTGCCTTTTTCCGTTCAGATGATTTCGGCAATAATTTCAATTCACCCGTTTATCTTTCCGATAACCTTAATTCAGCAGGTAAAATTTCTATCTGTCGTCAAGCAAATACAATCACCACTGCCTGGGAGAGTAATGGGAAGATATATTTCCGCATTTCTTATGACAACGGAGAGAGTTTCGCACCGATTGATTCAATGATCAAAGAGTTTGTGTACTTACCAACTCTCAGTGTTATTTCTTCTGAAGTAAGAAAGTTCTACTGCCAGCGTGGAGACAACAATACTGATGGTTACAATCCTG
>JBDRWH010000122.1:0-5552 GCA_039802325.1 Caldifarciminota bacterium | reverse complement strand
ATCTTTTTCTTCTGCAATGAAAATATTGAAAGATTCATTATTCAGTTTGAATTGTAGAGTATTCGCAAGGTTATTTATATCACTAACTTTATATGTCTTACCATTGATAAAGAGATTGTAGAAATTATCACCCTTTTCTAATTGTATAGTATAAGTATTGTCCAGATGTCTTAATCTAATTTCCATAATCTAAAAATTTGTTTGCAGAGTAAACTCTGCCACTACAATTTTTGAATTTAAATATTGTTTGGGATTTAACTGCCACATATTTCCCACTTTCCAATTTCCAACCAGGGATTTGATTCTGAAACAACCTTCTGCGCTTCAGGAAGACGAACCTGTTTTCTATTCAAGGAACTTAGTGTAGCAGCGATAAGTGCAATATCAATCTTTTCGTGCCTTGGCAAAAGCGATTGTAGATTATCATCGATAAAATGGGTATGGAGTTCACCATTTTTAAATTGCTCCGTCACAATTATCCTTTTCAAAAATGGAATGTTGGTCTTAATTCCTAATATTATATAATTTTTTAGTGCCTGTATCGTGCGGGCTATTGAATCGCCTCTTGTTTCTCCCCAGACAATGAGTTTTGAAAGAATCGGGTCATAATGGGGTGGAACATCCCACCCGGAGTAAATTCCTGAATCCACCCTGATACCCGGTCCCTGGGGTTCTTGAACAAACATAATTTTCCCAGGTGAAGGCATAAAATTATTATCCGGGTCTTCAGCATAGATCCTTGCCTCAATCGCATGCCCGCGCTGTTTTACATCTTCCTGTCTTATATCCAATTTTTCGCCCGCCGCAATCATTATCTGTCTTTTTACAATATCATAGCCTGTAACCATCTCGGTTATTGGATGTTCAACCTGGACACGGGCATTCACTTCAAGGAAATAGAAATTTCTATTCTGGTCAAGCAAAAATTCTACGGTTCCCGCATTAACATATTCGGCAGCGGTTATTATTCTCTTTGCCGTCTCCCCCATTTTTTCTCTTAATTCAGTTGTCAATGCGGGCGAAGGTGTCTCTTCAATTATTTTCTGATGCCTTCTCTGGATTGAACATTCCCTTTCACATAAATGCACAACATTTCCATATTTATCGCGCAAAACCTGAAACTCAATATGCCTTGGTTTCTCAATATATTTCTCAATATATACACTCTCATCACCGAATGCACTCTTTGCCTCACGCTTGCTCAACTCAACATTCTCTTTTAATTCTTTTTCATTACGGGCAATGTGCATTCCTTTTCCACCGCCACCGAGTGCGGCTTTGACAATCACTGGATAACCAACCTGCTGGGCAATTTTTAGATACTCATCAATATCCGCACCTGAGACTTCCATTCCGGGAATGATCGGTGCATTTATCTTCTTCGCGGTGATTCTGGAAGCAACTTTATCGCCAACAAGCGCAAGTGCCTTTGAAGATGGTCCAATGAAAATAATTCCATTTTCTTCACACGCCTTGGCAAAGGCTGGATTTTCTGCCAAAAATCCATAGCCCGGATGGATTGCCTCGGCACCAGTTTTCTTCGCTGATTCAATAATAACCGGTATATTCAAATAACTTGCAAGTGGAGCAGGTTCACCGATACAGATTGTTTCGTCACAATATTGTAAATGGAGAGATTGTCTGTCTGCAGTAGAGTATACACCTACAGTCTTTATACCGATTTCTCTACAGGCTCGGGCAACCCTTATCGCAATCTCACCGCGATTGGCAATTAAGATTTTCTTAAACATTTCCAATCTCTGATTTAATTTCATTCAGTAACTCAAGTACACTCAGCTCAGATGCCCATTTATTTAAATATTCCCAATCCAAATTTTCCTTCTGAATCTTCACAATACCCAGCGCATCATTAAACTGCCTTTCTGAGTTTCCTGATTTTGCCCATTCAAGTTTTGTTAAAACAGTATCCTCTGGCGACGCAAACCAGCATCTCAATCCCATAAATTCTGCCTCTTGTCTTCGTTCAAACTCAACCTCACTGTACCTACGATTTTTAATCGGTATAATGTCAAATTTGAATCCTGTCTTATAGTGAATTATATTAAATATTTTCTGTTGGGTAAGAATCTCCTGCGGCGATTCATATTCTATATAAAATTCTTTTCTTATTTCATTCAAAAAATCGCCGAGGGTATTTACTGATGTTTTGATCACAACATCAGCATCAAAAGTTGCCCTCGGTACTCCATGCAGATTACTCGCAAAAGAGCCTGTAATCATATATTCAATGCCATATTTCTTGAATAAATCTATGGCTTTTTGTAATATCTCTTTCGTTAACATTTATTATAAACTTTTTCATATAACTCATCAGTTAAAAGAAGCCTCTTAAGAGCGTTCTCAATCTCGTTATCAGAGTACTCAGGATGTCTCTGTTTGATGCCCGTCTTCAGCAATTCAATAGCGGTCCGTGTTAAGTCAAGGGACATTGAAAGTTTAACTTCCCCGGGTATTTTTTTGAATATCTTAATTTGCTGCTCTTCAGAAAATTGATCAGTGTCTTTTAATCTTCTGCTATCCATTTTGGTTTTCTCTTTTCCAAAAATGCGGACATTCCTTCCTGTGCCTCACCAGAAATCCGCATTTTTGCAATCACTTCTGCAGTATATCTTTTGAACTCATCAACCGACATCTGAGGAACCCTTCTCAAAAGTTCTTTGCATTTCTTTATTGCCTCGGGTCCACTTGAGAGCAATTGATTTACAAGCCCTTCAACTGCCTTATCAAGACAATCTGGCGGGACTATAATATTTACAAGCCCGGCATTTAAAGCCTTTTCCGCGGACATCCGCTCACCGGTTAAAAAGAACTCTCTACACCTTCCTTCGCCACACTTCTTTACTACATATGGAGATATACAGGCAGGAATCAATCCCAATTTTACTTCGCTAAAACTGAATTTGGCATCAGTAGCTGCAACCGCAATGTCGCAGACTGCAACAAGTCCGGTTCCGCCGCCAATTGCATATCCCTGAACTTTGGCAATCGTCGCTTTAGAACAGGAATAGATTTTATAAAGCATATCTGCTAATGCGAGTGATTCTTTAAGGTTTTCTTCATACGAATAATCTTTTACCCGTCTCATCCAGTTCAAATCTGCGCCAGCACAGAAAGATTTTCCCTCACCAGATAAAATAACCACCCTTACTTCATTTGACTTTTCAATCTCATCAAAAACCATACTCAATTCTTCAATCATTTTATCGTTGAATGCGTTATGGACATCAGGCCGATTTAGTATAACATTACCTATATTATTGGAAATTTTCAAGATTAATGTCTCAAATTTTGTCATTCTGATATATTATATCCAGATGCGAGAAAAATTCAAGCAGAATTTGTTTAACTTAATATCGGCTGTTACCTTTGCAACCAGTTTTTCTGCCGAAGTTACATTGTTCAACCTGATACTTTATGATGGATATATTTGATTTAAGTTTCTATCTCAGTTTATTGCAAACCTGAAGGTTTGCCCTACATTTAAACAATAAAGAAAATTTAGGGCGAGGCTTTCTTCAAGAACTGATGGTTCTTTCAGCACCAGGTGTTAGCCTTGCAATACGTATTTTTATTTCTACTGTTATTTTAACTTAACGATTTTGCAAATCTGATTATCAACGGTTCGCAAAATATAGATGCCGCTACTGTAACAGGTAAAATCAAAATATCCATTTTTGACATTACCGATGAATTTTCCAGTGGCGTCATATATAGAACCGTAGATATCTTTATTAATTCTTAGTTCGTTACCCACGCAATATGAAGTTAGTAAATGATTTTGTAATTTCTGATTATTTTCTTCAACTCCAACGCTTACATCAAGATTTCCATAAATATCGTAATCCGTTCGGTATTCCTGCCATACGGTAAGGAACTTATTATTTGCTCCTAAATAATGGTCGCAGTTATAACAACTATAGTTTATATTGGAAATATTAAAGTAAGGTCCAAGTGGAGTTCCTGAAGTGCTATAAAAACGCCCACATATCTGGTTATAAGAACCCACTATCTTTGAGAAAGTTACAAGATAGTTAACACCCGAATGTCTAACCGCAAGTGAACTGTAGTCAACAGTATCAGCAATAGTAAAAATTGAACCAATCGGAGTCCCACTTGAAGAAAGCATGCAGCCTTTCACTGTATAAGTATAGCCAACTGGTTGATATTCAATCCAGCATAAGAGATAATTTGAACCACTCCAGGCAATCCGTGTTGTATAGGCAGATTGAGACAATGTCAACACATCAAATATATTACTTCCATAAGAGCCGTTCGTATTTATGAACCTGCCCATTATTTTGTAGGGCGAAAAGGAAGGGCTTGACCATATGACGAAATAATTGGTTCCATTATAAGCAACTGATGGATAATAGAAATAAGGTTGAGCGTCTGTGCCAATCTGGATTCCATTGGGTTCAAGGACCGTTCCGGTAGTTGATACACGGGCACCATATACTTCTTGGTAGCTATTGCGTGCATCAATCCATATCACGAAATAGTATCCACCACCAAAACAGATATCTGGAGATTGCTGGACGCCCGGGGCATTAGAAATAAAAAATGAATTTATTGAATCACAGGTGGAGGTGACACGCACCCCGACAATGTTACCAGCACTTCAACAACTGTCCCTTAGCGCAACCAATAAATTTATTCCGTCATAGGCAACCTTCGGCGGATATGCTGCCTGGCGGTTAAATAATAACTTGCCATTGGGATCAAGAACACTACCGCTGTTGGTAACACGCGCGCCATATAAGGCATAACTACCCAGAGAACTATAATACCGCAAATCACTCCAGAAAACATAAAACTGATTGTTCCCGTAGATAACGCAAGGCGCCTGCTGGTTGGCAGTATAATTACAAATGACAAAATTCGCACCAAGGATAAGATTAAGATAAAATCCGAGGCTTAAACCCATATTTCTCCTTTCGCTCTATTATATATAAATTAAAGAAAATTGCAAGATTCACTTTCTCCATTTACTTGCTACCTTTAATGCCTTTAAGGCACTTCTTTCTTTATCTTTAATCTCCAGCATAATATCAAAATCAAGTTCAAGCGTGGTTTTTATGTAATTTTCAAAATCTTTGAGATTGATATGATGCGTATGGGTTCCTATTCTTGCCCCTCTTTTCTGGGTACTATAATCCGTCATTGGCAATCCATCTTTTTTATGCCAAGTCTTTATTACTGATTTCAGTGCCTCAAGATAAGATTCACCGTTATTTAAACAAGAATGATGGAAATAATCAAATAAAACGGGAATACCTGTTTCTTGAGAGATGAGCAAACAATCACTAAGTGAATATAGCCGTTCATCATTTTCAATCACCAGTCTATCTTTAACCATTATGGGTAATTGCTGATAATTTCTTATAAATCGCTCAATTGATTTTTTCTTATCATCATAAATACCACCGATATGAATTTGCACCTTGGCATTTTTGTCCAGCCCCATTAAATCAAGTATTTCGCAATGATAAATTAGTTCTCTAACGCTATTTCTTACAATTCCTTTGTCTGGC
>JBDRWH010000121.1:3079-5562 GCA_039802325.1 Caldifarciminota bacterium | reverse complement strand
TCAAGCAGTCTTATCACAACAGGATAACCATCCATTGCCTCAAGCACACCTTTGATATCCTTTTTCACATAAGGGAACAATTCAGCAAGCGCTTTTCTGCGTTCTTCTTCAGTTTTGGATACAATCATTTTACGCAGTAAGAAAAGCGGTTCGTCCGAGCCCTTACCATAAAACATATGTTCAGTTCTCATAAGTCCAATACCATGGGCACCAAATCTTCTTGCCCTTTGTGCATCTGATGGAGTATCTGCATTTGCCCTGATACCTAAACGCTTCACTGAATCACATATTTTGAGAAACTCTTGTAGCAAAACATTCTCTTCTGCAGATCCAAGCATGGGCAACTGTCCCTCATATACATTGCCCTTTGTACCATTGAGTGTCAGCCAATCACCTTCTTTAAAAACCTTTCCACTTACTTTTAAGGTCCTTTCGTCATAATCAACCTGCAATGCACCACAACCCACAATACAGCATTTTCCCCAGCCCCGGGCAACAAGCGCTGCATGCGAAGTCATACCGCCGCGGGCAGTGAGAATCGCCTGAGCCGCGCGCATTCCGTCTACATCCTCTGGATTTGTCTCTTCGCGCACAAGAATTACCTTTTTGCCTTGCTTGGTCCATTCCACTGCTTCTTTAGAACTGAAGACAATCTGACCTGAAGCACCTCCAGGACCTGCAGGTAAACCCTTGGCTAAAATTTTTGCATTCATTTCTGCCTTTGGGTCAACCATTGGATGTAGTAACTCATCGAGCTGGGAAGGACTAACTCGCATTACTGCCTCTTCTTTTGTGATCAATTTTTCTTTTAGCATATCAACTGCCATTTTTACAGCTGCAGGTCCGTTTCGTTTACCAACCCTGCACTGTAGCATATAAAGCAAACCCTTTTCAATCGTGAACTCAATATCAAGCATATCCCGATAGTGTTTTTCAAGTTTCTTTTGATATTGATACAGTTCTTTATAGACTGCTGGCATCGCCTTTTCAAGGGAGGTCAATCCTTTATTATGCTCGCTTTTTGAATATTCATTTACAGGCGCTGGTGTCCTTATTCCTGCTACAACATCTTCGCCCTGTGCATTTATAAGATATTCCCCGTAAAACTGGTTTTCACCATTTCCTGGATTTCTTGTGAATCCCACACCGGTGGCGGAATCTTCGCCCATATTTCCAAATACCATTGCCTGAACATTGCACGCAGTTCCCCAATCATCAGGGATACCTTCTATTTTTCTATAGGCAACTGCTCTTTTACCATTCCAGGATGCAAATACTGCTTTGATACCACCCCAGAGCTGCTCTTTTGGATCATCAGGAAATTCTTTACCCAGCGCATCTTTGATTTTGCTTTTAAACGCTCTACACAATTCTTTTAAATCTCCAGCAGTCAATTCTGTGTCATTTTTGTAACCCTTTTTCTGCTTCATTTCATCCATTAAAGCTTCGAGTTGTCGTCTTATGCCTGAGTTCTCATCCCTTGGTTCTATCCCTGCTGCCTTTTCCATTACCACATCAGAATACATCATAATAAGACGACGATAAGAATCATAAACAAATCTTTCATTCCCATTGCTCTGTCTGACCAAACCAGGAATAGTCTTTTCTGTTAAACCAATATTAAGTACTGTTTCCATCATTCCTGGCATTGAAGCACGTGCACCAGAACGAACTGAAACTAACAATGGATCATCAGGATCACCGAATTTTCTACCCATTATTGCTTCAATCCTCAGCATGGCTTTGTCTACTTCCTTTTTCAATTCTTTTGGCAGAGCACGTTTGTTTTTATAATAATAGTTGCATACCTCGGTCGTTATTGTAAAACCGGGAGGAACCCGAACACCGAGATTTGTCATCTCTGCGAGATTAGCACCTTTACCTCCAAGCAAGTTTTTGTCCCTTGCTGAACCATCAGCCTTTTTTCCACCAAAATTATAAACTAATTTCTTCATTCTACTCCTTTCTTTCATCTCATATTCAAACACTTTTTGATAAGCCCTTCCAGAACATTGCCGCTTTTTTCCTTTAATTCATAATTTACCTTAACCGCTGGCTTGTTTATTTTCAGAAATTTTCTCAGGTCAACCGGAGTCCCTATGATTACCACATCAGCAGGAGTTTTGTTTATGCTTTGATTAAGCTCCTGGATTTGCCTTCTTGAATAGCCAAGTGCAGGAATTAACGGTCCAATTTGCGGATATTTTTCATAAGTCTTCTTGATAGATCCTACTGCAAAGGACCTGGGATCAACTATTCTTTTAGCATGGTATTTTTTTGCTGCTATAATTCCAGCACCAAAGCTCATTTCACCATGAGTAAGAGTAGGGCCATCTTCAATCACTACAACATGCTTATTTCTGATTTCTGCGGGTTTATCCACTATTATTGGAGAAAGGGCTTCCACTATCTTAGCTTTTTTGTTTAACATTCTCAAATTTTCCTTCAATTTTTCAACAATTTTTGGTTTTGCTGAATCTACT
>JBDRWH010000121.1:0-3069 GCA_039802325.1 Caldifarciminota bacterium | reverse complement strand
TTGCCTCGCCCGGGTGGTATGTAGACTCATTACCTGGCCTCAGTGGATCAACCACAACAATATGCAAATCAGGTTTGTAGAACGGTAGATCATTGTTTCCACCATCCCATACGACAACATCCGAGATCTTTTCCGCAGATCTTAGAATTTTCAAATAATCAACTCCGGCAAATACTGTGTTTCCTTTCTTTATATGGGGTTCATATTCTTCTCTTTCTTCAATTGTGCACTCATATTTATCCAGATCCCTTAATGTGGAAAATCGCTGTACTTCTTGTTTTTTCAAATCTCCATACGGCATAGGATGTCTGACTACCGAAAATCTAACACCATACCTGTTGAGTACTTCACACACCCTTCGTGTAGTCTGACTTTTTCCAGCGCCGGTGCGTGCAGCACAGATAGATATCACTTTCTTTTTGGAGGTCAAAATTGAGGATTTTGGACCAAGTAACCAGAAATCAGCGCCTGCGGCTATCACTTCAGAGGCCTTGTGCATTACATAAGTATGGGAAATATCTGAATATGAAAAGACGACAATGTCAATATCGTATTTCCTAATCAAATGAGTTAATTCTTTTTCAGGATATATAGGTATACCAGATGGATAGTGGTCTCCTGCAAGTTCTGCTGGATATTTTCTTCCTTCAATATTTGGTATCTGAGTAGCAGTAAAACAAATAACCCTATAATCATTATTGTGTTTAAAAAAAGTATTGAAATTATGAAAATCCCGACCTGCCGCACCCATTATAATGACCCTTCTCATTAAACCTCCTTAAAAAACCTTAGATTCACGCTAAGCCTTTCTCCAGAACTACTATTCTTTCAAACACCTTTAGTTTTAGCCCTTTTTACTATGAATTGAATAAAGGAATATGTTGAAAAGGGCAGCTGAAAATGCCTTAAAATCTCATAAATGTCGGATTATTATATAAAAAATACGAGAAAAGTCAATAGAATAACATTCTTCATTATTCTCGCGTGTGATTCTTATTTCTTATAGTCCAAACCTTGAGTGTCTATGCACCCAGATATGCTTGTTTTACAACTGGATCATTATGCAAATCTCTACCCCTTCCCTCAATAGTTATTCTTCCGGTTTCAAGGACATAGGCATAATGGCAAATAGACAATGCCTTGTGGGCATTCTGTTCCACAAGCAGAATACTTGTGCCTTGCTCGTTGATTTCCTTGATTATATTGAAAATCTCGTTAACCAGTATTGGTGACAGGCCCATAGACGGCTCATCAAGCATTAAGAGCTTGGGTCTGGACATAAGAGCCCTTGCCATTGCCAGCATCTGCAATTCACCACCTGAAAGGGTTCCGGAAGGCTGAGAAAGTCGCTCTTTTAATCTGGGAAAAGATTTGAATATGCGTTCAATCGTATTATTTATCAACTTCTTGTCATTAATCAAGTAGGCTCCAAGCCTTAAATTTTCATAGACGGATAGATTGGCAAAAGGCTTTCTCCCTTCAGGAACATGTCCAATGCCTAATCCAGTGATTCTGTGTCCGGGTAGGTTTGTTATGTTTCTATTCTCAAAAAATATTTCACCTGACCCTGCCCTTACTATACCAGAAATTGTCCTTAAAGTTGTGCTTTTTCCTGCGCCATTTGCACCAATCAGAGCAACAATTTCACCTACGCATACCTTAAATTCTATCTCCTGAAGAGCATGTATTGCACCATAGTTCACACTCAAATTCTTTACTTGGAGAAGTATTCTGTCTCTGTCCACTTTGTTTTCCATATCTTGAATATTTCTAAGTTTCCTTCCCAAGATATGCCTCAATAACCTTGGGGTCATTCTGGATTTCTTTAGGATTGCCTTCAGCAATCTTCTCACCAAAATCCATTACACTCACTCTTTCGCATATGGACATCACAACCCTCATCTGGTGTTCAATCAACAAGATTGTCAATTTAAATTTTTCGCGAATGAAATTGATCAAATCCATCAGTTTAATGGTCTCCTGCGGATTCATTCCCGCTGCTGGTTCATCAAGCAACAAAACTTCAGGACTTGTTGCAAGGGCACGAACAATTTCCAATTTCCGCTGCTCTCCATAAGGTAGATTTCTTGCAATTTCCTGTGCGCGCCCATTTAGATTGAAAATAGAAAGAATCTCAAAAGCCTTCTGCTCAATTTCGTCTTCTTCTATATTGAATTTCCTATCCCGAAATATTGCTGATGCTACACCATATTCAACATCCTTGTGGCAGGCGATCTTCACATTATCCAGAACCGTAAGATTGCTGAAGAGTCTGATATTTTGAAAGGTTCGAGCAATACCCAGCTTTGCAATTTGAAAAGGTTTCAGATTGTTGATTATCCTGCTGTTCAGCATTATATCTCCAGAATCAGGTTGATATATACCGGTTATCAAATTAAACACAGTGGTCTTGCCTGCACCATTAGGACCGATTAGACCAACAAGTTCATATTTGTTTAAAGCAAGGTCAAAATTTGACACTGCCCTTAATCCGCCGAAATACTTGGTTATTCTATTAATCTTCAATACTGGTTCAGAAATCATTTCTGTATCATCCTTTCGCTTTTTCCGTTATGATTTTTTCTGATTGTGTATCTATTTCCTGGTTTCAAAAATCCAAACTCCATTCCGCTTCCGATTCCCATGGGTTTAATAAGCATTATAATGATCAAGACTAAAGGATATATGACAAGTCGCCAGTCAAGAACCTGGGGAGGTAACACAACCCTGAGTCCTTCCAGTAGGAATGTCCAGGCAATCGCTGCGATTATTGTACCAGAAATACTTCCCAGTCCACCAAGTACTACAATCAATAGGACATCAATGGATTTAAGAAAGTCAAAATTTGAGGGATGTAAGAAAGAATACAAATGAGCATAAAGCACTCCTGCTACACCTGCGAAGACTGAGCCAAATACAAAACCCATAGTCTTATATTTCGTTGTATCCACACCCACTGATTCTGAAGCGATATCATCCTCTCTGATGGAAATACACACCCTGCCAATATCGGAAAACACATAATTTCTAATGATAATGACAGCACCAATCACAAACAGGTAAGTCAAT
>JBDRWH010000120.1:0-5568 GCA_039802325.1 Caldifarciminota bacterium | reverse complement strand
CACAAACAGGTAAGTCAATGGGAAAACTGTATATTTTGATATACCCAGCATACCGCGTGAACCACCTAAAACAGGAATAACAGCATCAGCATTGTCAAACAATACTTTGACAATAATTCCAAACCCGAGCGTGGCGATACCAAGGTAATCGGATTTCAACCTAAGAATCGGAAGACCAATGAGGAATGCAATTACGGCAACAAGGGCAATTGCAGCAGCCAGACCGATTATAAATGATAAGAAACCAACATTATGTAGGGTCTTGGTTATCAATGCAGAGGTATATGCACCGAGCCCATAAAAGGCAGCCTGTCCTAAAGAAAATTGTCCTGTGTAGCCATATATAAGATTCAATCCCAAGGCAGAAATCGTCATAATCCCGGCAAATTGAATAATCTGAATCCAGTATGGATTCAGGACCCCAAAGGAAATCAAAGCAGTAATCACCACGAAAATCGCAAGTACAAGTAACATTGCAGATAGATTTCTGGCTGGTTTTTTTGGGAACTCGGGACATGAGACTTGAGATTTATTCATTATACTTTCTCTGTTTCCTTCTTTCCTAATATTCCCGTGGGTTTAACCAGAAGAACAATGATAAGGATTGAAAATGCGATGGCGTCGCGCATTGTAGAAGAAATATATGCTGAGCACATTGTTTCTACAGTTCCCATAATCAGGGCACCAAGCATTGCACCAGGAATTGAGCCAATACCACCAAGTACTGCTGCAACAAATGCCTTTAAGCCGGGCATTATTCCCATGAATGGATGTATCTGTGGATATGCAATGCCATAAAGTACACCTCCAGCGCCGGCAAGTGCAGAACCAATACCAAATGTAAAAGAAATGATAAAATCTACATTTATTCCCATTAATTTTGCTGTATCTTTGTCATAGGATACTGCCCTCATTGCCATACCCGTCTTTGTTTTTTGAACAATGAACTGCAGAAGAACAAGTAGTATGATTGAAACAGCAAAAACAAGAATTTGAACATTTGATATGCATACATCTCCAATTTGATATGTGCACACCTCAAAAGGTCTGGGATAGGCAAGGTAATTTGGGCCAAAGACAAATTTTAGACTCGTGAAATATTCCAGAAACAAAGAAACGCCCATTGCGGTAATAAGTGCGGATATGCGTGGTGCATTTCTCAATGGGCGGTATGCTAATCTTTCGATTGTGATACCAATGACTGCACAACCCGCCATGGCAAATAGAATTGCAAAAGGAAAAGGTAAATGATATAATGCCAGTGCATAAAACCCGAGATAAGCACCAACCATAAATACATCACCGTGCGCAAAATTTATCAGTCGCACAATACCATAAACCATGGTGTAGCCAAGGGCAATAAGTGCATAAACAAAACCTAATTGCAGACCATTTATCAATTGCTGGAGAAAATATGACATTGCGTAGATTATACTGAAAAATGTCCAGAAATCAACCCCCCAAAAGCTCCAAGTTTACCATTGGAAAGATAGATGCCCATTACGACAATCCCAAAATCCCTTTGACGCTCTCAAACAAGATTTGCTTTCTGTCTTGACATTATTCAATTTCTGAATATATTTAGGTGTGCCATTAAAATCCAATCTTCATTCTTTTTCAACCATAATTCTTGCGGCAGGCATAAGCAAAAGAATGCACACTCAAACACCAAAAATTCTATATAGGATATTGGGAAAGGCGATGATTCAGTTTGTTGTGGATCTTGCCTATGAACTCAAATCAAGCAAGGTGATTGTAGTGGTCAGTAAAAAAACCAAAGAGGTTGAGAAAATTCTCGGCAACAAGATTCAATACGCAATCCAGGAAGTTCCTCGAGGCACCGGTGATGCTGCAAAAAAGGGGATTGCATTTGCTACAAGTGCAAATATCCTTATTCTGTATGGGGATGTGCCTCTTCTGCAAAAAGAAACCATAAGTGGAATGATAGAAAATCACCTCAAGCAGCGAGCGGATCTTTCCATCCTGACCTGTGAGCTTATTAACCCTTCCGGGTATGGGAGAATCGTTAGAGATAACAACGCGAATATTGTCAGGATTGTAGAAGATATTGATGCCACCAAGAAAGAATTAACGATAAAGGAAATCAATACAGGCATATATTTCGGCTCCCGGGAACTTATCAACAAAGCACTCAGTAGTATTAGGACCAACAATAAACAAAAGGAATTCTATTTAACTGATATAGTCCATCAACTAATAAAGGAAAAGAAAAAGGTTATTGGCTTCAGAACAAAAAATGAAGAAGAAATCCTAGGCATTAACACTAAGTCAGATCTTGCCCGGGTCAGGGAGATTTTGAAGAAAAAATTTCTAAATGAACTTATGCTACGCGGAGTGTATATTGAAGATCCAGCAACTACAAATATCGATTTGACTGCCAAGATTGGAAAATTTGTTCATATACGTCCCTTCACATTTATTGAAGGAAACACTTTCATAAAAGACAATAGTATAGTTGGGCCATTTGTCTGGATCAAGAACGGAAGAAAGATATTAAAGACATGAATCAACAAAACTTGGAAATTTCAAACGCAAGAAATGGCTCTTCGCATAATGGTGCACAAAAATTTAGCTCGGGCAGAGTGTTTTTGATTATTATGATAATCATTATTCTGCTATTTGGTGCCTCAGTTATCTACATGCGTACAAGAGAAGATCCTGATCAGATTTACAAAAAGAATAGTAATCTCCGCGTAGAAGTTTTGAATGGATGTAAAGTTAATCGGCTCGCAATCAGGGTCAGTGATATTTTACGCGAAAAGGGATTTAATGTTGTTAAAGTTGGAACCACTGAATCGTTATATAAAGAAACCATCGTAGTTGAAAGGGCTGATGATACTATGAAAAACGGCAAATATTTTGCCCAGAGGATTGGCTGTAAAAACATCGGCAAGGATGTAGACCCCGCCTTATACATTGATGTTACACTAATAGTTGGTGAAGATTACACCAGAATATTTCCTGATGCAGAAAAAAGATTCTGAAATGCAGCCAGTTGAACTGGCAAAAGAGCTTGCCTGCTTAATAAGCAATAAAAAGGGGGAAGATATTGTGATCTTTGACCTGCGAGATATCTCGCCGATTGCTGACTTCTTTTTGATTGCGACTGGCCTATCAAATATTCATAATAAGACAATTGCTGATTATCTATCTGAATATGAAATGCCTGACCACATTGAGGGGGTTGAAGAAGGGAACTGGATTTTGCTTGATTATATTGATGTCATTGTTCATATATTCTCAAAAGAAGCGCGTGAGTTTTATGGACTGGAAAGGCTATGGGGTGATGCTCCGCAGGTGAAGTTTTAAGATGATCCGTGATGACCTGAAAAAACTCCTGACGGACTTATTCCCCGGTGAAAGAATTGTGATTGATTATGTGCCTCCAGGCAGGAAAGGTGACTATTTCACAAATCTCGCAATGAGACTTGTCGGCAAGAAATCAATACCGGCGTTGAAAATTGCAGAGGATATGAAAATGAAAATAAACGCTCCCTTTATCAGCGAAATAATTGTGTATCCACCGGGTTTTCTCAATTTTGTCATAAATCATGATTACATAAGAGAACAGTTTAAGCGCACAGAAAAATGTAACATCGGTAAGGGTATGAGTGTGAATGTAGAATTTGTTAGTGCCAATCCCACTGGTCCGCTGAACATTGTCAGCGGTCGGGCTGCCGCATTTGGTGATTCCCTGGTGCGATTATTTAATTATGCTGGTTTTAATGCAGATGCAGAATATTACCTTAATGATTGCGGCAGGCAGATTGACTTATTGGCAGAAAGTATTAGACAGAGAATGAATCAAATTGAAGGCAAGGACTTTTCAATACCGGAGGATGGCTATCACGGGGAGTATCTCCTTCCCGTAGCAAAGGAATTTCTTGATGGAGGAATTACTGATACAGAACAGATAAGAGTTAGGGCAGTTGACTATTTTCTCAAGCAACATCAATCAATGCTTCAGAAATTTCGTGTCAATTTCACTAACTGGATTCGTGAATCTGGGGTCAGAGATAAGGGTTATGTTGACCGAGTCCTGAAAAAATTTAAAGAAAAGGGTCTTGTATTTGAAAAAGACGGTGCAATCTGTCTTAAGACCACAATTTTCAAAGACACACGCGACCGAGTTATTATGACAAGAGATGGAAGATATACCTATTTGCTACCTGATATTGCATATCATCTGAACAAAATTGAAAGAAACTATCAAAAATTGATAACCATTCTTGGACCTGACCATTTAGGACATGTCAGTAGTCTGCATGCAGGTTTAAGAGCCCTTGACTATCCCGAAAATATCCTTAAAATCTTAATTGTGCAGGAAGTAAAGCTAAAAAAAGATGGTGTCTATATCTCAATGTCCAAAAGGGCAGGTACTTTTGTAACACTTGAAGATATCCTGAATGAGATTCCAGTAGATGTCAGCCGATTCTTCTTTCTAATGCGGTCCAGCTCCCAGCACCTTGATTTTGACCTCGACCTCGCCAGGAAAGTTTCTGAAGAAAATCCTGTTTATTATGTTCAGTATGCTTACGCACGCATTATGAGTATTATCGCCTTTGCCCGGGAGCGCAATATTGAACTTTCTCAAGATATCGATCTTGATCCCTTGGTAGAAAAAGAAGAACTGAATCTTATGAAATACATTTTGAGATTTGAGGAATTAATAGAAGATTCAATAAAGAATCTTGAACCATTTATGATAACTTATTATCTTATAGACCTGGCAAGATTTTTCCACCACTTTTATCAGAAATACCGCGTTGTCAGCGATGACAAAGCATTGACCAGGGCAAGATTGTATCTGGTGAACAAGACCGCTGAAACTATCAAGAGAGGAATGGATTTGATTGGTTGTTCCTGCCCGGGAAGGATGTAATGATAAGATTTCAAATACCAAAATCTAAATTCCAAATAAATCCCAATGACCAAATAACAAACTATCTTTTGAATATGTTGATGACCAACTGGATTTTGCATGGACTAACTAAGTTCAAGAACTGGAATTTAGTTATTTGTTTGGAATTTCGTAGTTGGCTCTTAAGAATTAACTATAAGGAGGTTTAATGAACCTTGCAAGTCTTTTGTCCAGAGAGAGAATAAATCTGGAATTAAAATCAGCAAAAAAGGAAGAGGTGCTGAAAGACCTTGTGTATATGATAAAAAGCAAAACTGATGCCGAATTGATCTATTCAACACTTTTGAAAAGGGAAGAACTGGGTTCTACCGGCATTGGTAAGGGTATTGCAATTCCCCATTGTCGCTCACTTGCAGTAAGCAAATTAGAGATCGCAGTTGGCAGAACAGTAAAACCAGTAAATTTCAATGCTATTGATAAGAAACCTGTTTCATTGTTTTTCTTGATTATCGCGCCACCCCAGGACCCTGGCAATCAATACTTGATAACCTTAGGAAAAATAGTTCAGATCTCAAAGGAGATGACCAAAGGCAATCTCATGAACAAACCAGCAACGCCCGATGAATTCATCACATTAATAAATGAAATTGAAAAAACGATTTCAAAAAAGAGGTGACCATGAGTGA
>JBDRWH010000119.1:0-5611 GCA_039802325.1 Caldifarciminota bacterium | reverse complement strand
TTTACTGCTTCCTCAGCATTGCTCAACAACTTTTCAAACTCTTCATATCCGGTTTCAGGTGTTGTATATTTCACAAGTTCTACTTTATTGAATTGATGTACCCTTGTTATCCCACGAACTTCTTTTCCATAAGACCCTGCTTCGCGACGGAAACAAGGTGTGTATGCAGCATAATAAATTGGCAGTTCTTTTTCGGGAATGATTTCTTCCCGATGCATATTGGTTAAAGGGACTTCCGCAGTAGGAATAAGATAAAAATCATCATCCCTGCATTTATACATTTCAGATTCTAATTTTGGCAACTGGCCGGTGCCATAAAAACAATCAGGATTATTCAGGATCGGCGGGAAAATTTCTTTATATCCGTGTTTTTTTGTATGCAAATCAAGAAAGAAATTTATGAGTGCCCTCTCCAATTTAGCACCTAGTCCCTTGTATAGAACAAATCTCGAGCCGGCGATCTTTGGAGCCCTTTTTATGTCAAGTATGTCAAGCGCCTCACATATCTCCCAGTGAGGAAGAGGTTTAAATTTGTGGGGTGGCGGTTTTCTTAATCCCCTGACAAAAATATTGTCAGTACTCGCTCTTCCCACAGGCACACTTGGATGAGGAATATTGGGAAGTAATAACATCAATTCATTAAACTTGTTTTCTACTGCTTTCAACTCTTCTTCAAGTCCTTTTATCTTGTCGCCAATCAGCCGCGCCTTCTCCATCAATTCAGAGGCATCTTTTTTCTCTCTCTTCAATTTCCCGACTTCTTCTGATAATTTATTTCGTTCTTTTCTTGAATTATCAATCTCGGTGATGATATTTCGCCGGGTCTTATCTATCTCAAGCAATTCATCAAGATTGAATTCTATCCCACGGTTCTGCAATGCCTGTCTGATTATCTCAGGATTTTCTCTCAGTATTTTCAGGTCTAACATAATACAAGTATATTCCAAATCACTCAAAAGTCAATCTATTGAAGAAAGGAACACATTTGAATACTCACGCTTTATTCCTCCATCAAAGAGGTGGCAAAAAGAAGGGGAACACCCTCATTGCTTGACAGCAACAAAATAATGACTAATATCTTATATGAGCAGATTGCTTATAATTTCAAATCGCCTGCCTGTAACTGTAGTTTTCAGAAATGGTACATTCAAATTTAAGACAAGTGTTGGCGGACTTGTATCAGGACTCAGCGCCTATTTAGATTCCCTGAAGGGAATTTCGGAAATTCAACCTAAATATCTCTGGATTGGCTGGCCCGGTATAACTATTGAAGATAAGAAAAGCCAGCAAATATTAAATGAATCATTGTTCGAGAAATATAATGCCTATGCAATTTATGTAAAGGAAGAGATTATGGATAAATTCTATCATGACTTTTGTAATAAACTCATCTGGCCGCTATTCCATTATTTTCCTTCTTTTGCAAGTTATGACCTGGAATCCTTTGAATACTATAGGACTGTGAACCAAATTTTTGCGGAACATATATTAGAAATCATCCAGCCCGATGACACCGTATGGATTCATGATTACCACTTGATGTTATTGCCAGGTTTACTTAGAGACAAACTACCAAATGCTACAATCGGCTTTTTCTTACATATACCATTTCCATCTTTTGAGATTTTCCGGCTTCTTCCTGAAAAATGGCGTAAAGAAATCTTACTCGGACTCCTTGGCTCAGATCTGATAGGATTTCACACGAGCGATTATGCCCAATATTTTTTAAGATGTATATTGAGAATATTGGGTTTTGAGAATACTATGGGTGAGATTACATACCGAGATAGAATAATAAAAGTGGATACATTCCCTATGGGTATAGATTATAGGAAATTCAATGACGCTGTTTGTAGTCCGAAAGTCGAAAAGGAACGGACTAAATTTTCAAGGGTTCTTGGTAAACACAAGATAATTTTATCTATAGATCGTCTTGACTACACAAAAGGAATTTTGAAAAGGCTGAATGCATACAGACTCTTTTTGCAGAATAATCCGGAATGGAGAAAAAGGGTAATCTTCGTCCTGGTCGTCGTTCCTTCAAGGATTGGCGTTGAACATTATCAGCAGATAAAAAAACAGATTGACGAGTCGGTTGGAGAAATCAATGGTGCGTTTGGTTCTCTGGATTGGACTCCAATATTATATCAATACAAGTTTGTGCCCTTCTATCCGCTTGTCGCATTATACAGCATAAGTGATGTCGCAATGGTTACACCTTTGCGGGATGGAATGAATTTGATTGCTAAAGAATATCTTGCCTGCCGCCGGGATAAAACCGGGGTTTTGCTCCTAAGTGAAACTGCTGGTGCTGCTGAGGAGCTGCGTGAGTCGATTGTCATAAATCCGAATAATCCGGATGAACTTGCAATTCAAATAAGGAATGCATTAGAAATGGATATTGAAGACCAGAAACGACGCAACGCAATTATGCAGAATCGTTTAAAGCGATATAATGTTATAAGATGGGCAACAGAATTTCTCCGGGGATTGAGTAAAGTAAAGGAACATACACAAAAATACGCGACCTATTTTTTGACATCAAACATAAAGGAAAATTTGATAACTGAATTTAGGAATAGCGCAGCAAGCTTGATACTCCTTGATTATGACGGGACACTTGTACCATTTGTTCCTCGACCTGAATTTGCAATACCAGATGAGGAACTAATGAAAATTTTACAGGCGCTATCAATCATTGCGGGAGTCGAACTAGTATTGATAAGTGGTCGCGACAGAAGAACTATTCAGAATTGGTTCGGTTCACTTAATTCAGCACTTGTTGCTGAGCATGGTATCTGGTTAAAAGAAAGAGAAAAAGACTGGCAACTGCTCAAACCATTAACCAATAACTGGATTAGCGAAATCCGCTCTGCAATGGAATTGTATGTTGACCGATTACCCGGATCATTTATTGAGGAAAAAGAATATTCAATTGTCTGGCATTACCGCAATGCAAATCGGGAAAGAGGTGAGAATGTTGCCAAAGAATTGATAGATAATCTGATCTATATGACAGCAAATCTTGATCTACAGGTATTACAAGGAAGCAAGGTTGTAGAAGTCAGGAATTCAGGGGTAAATAAAGGAACTGCGGCCCTTTACTGGCTTTCAAAGAGAAAATTTGATTTCATTATGGCAATTGGTGATGACTGGACTGATGAAGATCTATTCAAACTTCTCCTTGATTATAATGCATTTACAATTAAAGTAGGCACCCCTCAATCATACGCCAAGTTCTTTGTACGTAGTTATGAGGATGCACGAAAACTCCTCTTAGATTTAATAAGCTCACAAAATGGCTGAACCATTCTTTTTCAAAACAAGTTTGCGTCTCATCCAGATGCTGGGAATAAAAGCAAGAAATCTTACCGAATTATTAGAAGGTATTAGAATGGTGCCATTATCGTCGATTTACTATCATACCCACAGACTTTTGTATCAACAACTTGCATTATATCCTGAACCACCAAATGACTTTGCCTACTGGATTTGTAATAGTCTTAACATAAAAGAACTTAGCGAATCGGTGGCAAGTATTAATATAATTAGATTCGATGATATTGAGGAATTGAGGAATCAATTTTTCAATATAATCAACGACTATAATATGAAAGAAAGGCCAGTATCAATCGCACCCGAAGGGCAGGAATTTCATTTTATGAACTGTCAGACATTTGTACTGCCAACACCTTATATAGCGAATAATATCAAAGAATTCTTTGAAGCATTGAAAATGGTCAGCATAAACTCTCTATATTTCCATCTCATTGAATCAAGGCTTCGTTTAAGGAAAGGTGAAAACGACTTTTCCCGCTGGCTTAGAAATATCGGTGCAGAAAAGTCAGCCATTGAGATTGAAAAATTAGACCCTTATACAATAACTCTTGAGGGCTTGCGAAGAAACCTCTTAGCAAAAATCAAAAAATATGCCAGCGATTAAAGAATACAGCAAAATTGTTGGTCAGAGGATTATTGATGAGTTGTATTTACTTGCTGAGAAGATTGGTAATAAAAAGATTCAAAATATTAATTCAACTTCGGTCGGTGGTGGTGTAGCAGAGATTCTTTTGCGAATGATCCCGCTTTTAAGAGAACTCGGTGTCGATGTACACTGGGATGTGCTAAAAGGCGATGAAAAATTTTTCACCATTACCAAGAAAATGCACAATGCACTCCACGGTGTTAACATAGAAATCACGTCTGAAGACATTGAATACTTCCTGATGATAAATGAGATGAATGAAAAAGAAATCAATCTTTATGGTGATATTGTTTTCATCCACGACCCCCAGCCCATTGCACTTGTAAACAAGAAAAACGAGATTGGAAAAAATTGGCTTTGGCGCTGCCATATTGATTTTACTGAACCAAAAGAAGACATTATAAGTTTTTTGGAATCCTATATCAATCAGTACGACAAGGCAGTCTTTTCTGCACCCGCCTTTGCACGAGAGTTAAAAGTTCCCCAGGTTTTGATCTCTCCATCAATTGATCCTTTGAGCGATAAGAACAAAGAACTTGAAGATGACACAGTTACAAAAATTCTTGAACGATTCCAAATTGACAAAAATAGACCAATAGTAAGTCAGGTCTCGCGCTTTGATTATCTGAAAGACCCAATTGGCGTGATAAAGGCATACAAGAAGGTAAAACAATATGTAGATTGTCAGCTTGTTCTTGCTGGTGGTGGAGCAACTGATGACCCGGAAGGTATGAGAGTGCTGCAGGAAGTGAAAGATGCAGCGTCAGACGACCCTGATATACGTGTTCTGTTTTTGCCGCCAGCAAGTGATATTGAAATAAATGCTCTGCAAAGGGCATCTACTATTATATTACAAAAATCCTTGAAAGAAGGGTTTGGACTTACGGTTGCTGAGGCATTGTGGAAAGGAAAACCTGTAATTGCTTCAGCAGTGGGTGGGATTCCATTACAGATCACCCATAAATATTCAGGTATTTTGACTTATTCCATTGATGGCACTGCTTATTATCTCAAACAACTATTAAACGAACCTGAGTATGCAAAAAAACTTGGTGAAAATGGCAGGAATCATATAAAAAATAACTTTCTGATAACACGGCACATCCGTGACTATTTACTGCTATTCCTGTCGCTATACTATAAAGAAGATATCGTATACCTTTAACATCCACAAAAATAAAGAAATTTCAATTATTCTTTTGTATTAGTGAGTAAACTCTGCTGCTACATTTGTTCAATAATCAATCAACGGTTAAAAAGACATAGTTAATAACCTGGTAATCCAACATTATTGAAAGTCAGTATTGATTTCCTACTATTTCTGTTTATAATGGATATATGATTTCGCTTGAAATGAGAAAAGGGGGTTTGCTTGAAGGATAGCGTAAAAAGATATATCCTGAATAGAAGACGACAAATAAAATTTGATGAGGAGCCAGAGCAGATTGAAAATCCCTGTGAGCTCTGGCCGGATTTGAAGAAGTGTGTTGAAATTTATTTCAAAATCCTTCCCGCAATGCAGCAGTATCATAATGTCTTGAAAGACCCACTGGATTTTGAATACTCGGAAAAATTTTTGAAAGAAGTCACAAAATACTGCACAACCACTGAACTAAAAAGAAGATT
>JBDRWH010000118.1:0-5621 GCA_039802325.1 Caldifarciminota bacterium | reverse complement strand
ACTATGATAATAAGTTTGCCCAGAAAATGATTCCCTGTCTGGCTCCGCCGTACCGAGTCACTCAAGCCCGCTTTTATGTGAACACAAATGCACCGATTATGATGTCGTTGAATGCGGACTCTGCTGGGCTTCCTGGACTCGCTCCTGCCTATGAAATTGCTCCTGCTGAAACAATATTTCCTGCTGGAACTGGTTGGGCAATAAAGAATTACTCGCCTCCGTTAGTCATTGACAATTCCAATCAATTCTGGCTCATTGTTCACTGGCTTCCAAGTTCACCTGCTTCGCCCTATATTGGTATGGACAATACAATACCAAGGGATAGCGTTTCTTACTGGTATTGGACCGAACCATCTAACCCTGGATGGCATGCCTGGTATCCGTATGATTTTATGATGCGGGTATACACTGAACAAATCCAGCAGGTCTCTGAAAATAGTAACAGACCGTTGGAACATTTCATACTCTACAAACCTCTCCCCAACCCGTTCACCAGGGCAATTCGGATAAGGTTCAACATCCCTGAACAAGGGATGACTCACTTGAATATCTATGATGTTGCTGGACGATTAGTAAGAAAACTGGTCAATGCTAAACTAACACAAGGCAAATACAATATCATCTGGGAAGGAACTGACAATGAAAAAAGACTATTGAGTTCAGGCATATACTTTGTGAAGGCGGATTATGGAAGTGAAGTCTTTACAGAAAAAATAATACTTGTGAGATAAACAGGCGTTCAACAGAAAAGAGCTTAACGAGAAAAATACAATAGCAAAAGGAGTAAAAATGTACAATAAGAAAATTTTTGTACTTAGTAAAATGGTTAACCTCATAGCATTAGCCATTTGCTGTCTAACAATCGCGTCTCTAACTAATGGACAATATCTAAAAGATAAAGGAATAAGTCGGTCCTTGCTTCACGAGATCAAGTCCACCCTGTTATTGGATACAAAAGACACTGCCCTGGTCAATGCCATTACCAATAACGACTTGCACAATATCACCTTGAACCAGGAATTCATAAAGAAACACAACAATCTCTTCACAAACAAGATTGAAACAAAAGGAGTTACAGACCAGAAAAATAGTGGTCGTTGCTGGATATTCGCCGGCCTGAACGTTATGCGACCCATAGTGATAACCAAACACAATCTCAAAAGTTTTGAATTTTCACAGTCGTACATCTCCTTCTATGATAAATTGGAAAAAGCAAACTTTCTCCTTGAATTCGTGATACAGACCAGAGACCGTGATCTTATGGATAGAGAACTTGATGAAATCATTGATGATGGTATTCAGGATGGTGGATACTGGCAGTGGTTTGTAGCACTCGTTGAGAAATATGGAGTAATTCCGAAAGAAGTATTTCCGGAAACACATCCAACGAGCAATACCTGGCTAATGAACAGATTGATCAATGAACAGGTTCTTGCGGGCGCCGCGACCTTGCGCAAAATGGCTGATTCCAATGCTGACGAAACTGAACTCAGGGCATTCAAATTGAAAGTTTTGAAAACTGTATATAAGATACTGGTGATGAATTTCACAATGCCGCCTGAGGATTTTATCTGGCGCTATGAAGATAAGGACGGTAAGATAGTTGAATCAAAGAAATACACACCCCAGGAATTCTATAAGGAATTTGTCGGCGTTGAACTCCAGAATTATGTCTCTCTGATTAATTATCCAGGCAGAGATTACAATCAACTTTACCAGTTTGATAATTGCCGGAATGTGTTTGATTATCCTGACCCAGTTAGTGCCAATGTTACTGTTGATGTTATCAAAGAAGCAATCAAAAAATCAATCTTGAATAACGAACCGGTCTGGTTCGCCTGTGACATCGGAATGAGTAACGACCGAGAAAAAGGTGTATTGAGTTCACAAATTTTCAACTATGATGCATTGTTTCAGGCTGAATTCAGAATGGCCAAAGAACAAAGAATATTTTATCGATATAGTGCATCAAACCATGCAATGGTAATGCTCGGTGTGGATATAAAATCAGGTAAAGCAGTAAAATGGCTTGTTGAAAACAGCCACGGAACGGATGAAGGTGATCAGGGTTTTTATTCAATGTATGATGATTGGTTTGATGACTATGTATATGAAGCAATAGTCAACACCAAGTATTTGCCAGAAGAAATAAAAAAGATATATAAGCAAAAACCAATTCACTTACCTTTATGGGACCCTATGGCACAAATACTAAGGGTAGAATAAAATTTCTGAATGATCAAACAACATATCCTGCCAACCGGGTTTCCTAAAGACATCTGGGCATTGTTTACAACAAGTATGGTAAGCGCCATTGGATTTTCTATTACCATGCCGTATATGAGTCTCTATCTAAATAATATCCTGCATATCTCTATGACGCTTGTTGGCACAATATTGATGGTCGCACAAGCGATTGGAGCAATTGTTGGCTTGTATGGTGGTGAACTCAGCGACAGATTTGGCAGAAAATTCATTATGATACGCTCGCTTGCGGGAAGATTTCTATTGTTCATTTTGATTGGCATTGTTATCACGCACTGGCAAAACCTGTATATCATATTCCTGTTTCTTATTGCAAATTCAATACTATTTTCTTTCTATATTCCCGCATCCCAGGCATACATTGCGGATCTAACATCAGAGAAAGAACGACTATCTGCCTATGGTCTTCTGCGCATGGGTGGCAATTTAGGTTGGGCACTCGGACCAGCAATTGGCGGTTTACTTGCAACAATTGATTATGCATATTTGTTTTTCGTCACTGCGTTCTGTATGCTTGTCGCGACTTTTATATTAATTACATTTTGCAAGGAGTCTTTGTTTCGCCGGAAAGATAGCGAAAAAAACAAGCATGTTAATTCGCCTGTCTTGCCTGACAGAAATAATCAAGGATTCGGTATCAACCTTAAAGAAATATTTTCTGTTATTTATGATCAAAAGTTTTTTGCTTTCACGCTGATTTCGCTCAGCATATTCATTGTCTGGGGGCAACTTGTCTCACCATTATCAATCTATACTGTGAACCGCGTGGGCATTACACAGAGTCAACTTGGTATATTATTTTCGATCAATGGCTTTATGGTTGCCCTCTTTCAGTATTTCATTACCCATCTTGTTCCGGAAAGAAAAGAACTAAAGGCACTGTGGCTCGGCTGTTTAATCTATGCGATCGGATATTTTTCCGTCGGACTTGCTAAAGGATTTTCTTTTCTGGTTGTTTCAATGATTATCATCACAACCGCCGAAATGGTAATAACTCCTTCAAGCCAAAGTTATGCGTCAAAGATTGCGCGTCCTGAAAATCGTGGACGCTATCTTGCATTTTATAATCTTGCCCAGACCTTTGGTTGGGCATTTGGACCCTTACTGGGCGGCATTCTTCTTGATACATTTTCTGGTCGCTCAATATTTATCTGGGGTGTGATAACTATTATTGCATTATTTTCAGCAATTGGTTTTTTTATCTTTAACAGTAAGAACAACAGTCAATAAACATGTTCCGTCTTGTTCAAATCATTGTCAATGCTACAGCGGGTGCATTTCTGGCTGGCAGAAAAATGAAATATATTAAGGAACGTATGAAAAAATCAGGCTGTGAACCAGTTATTGCACTAACCAAATACCGACTACATGCAAAAGAACTTGCAATTGAGGCAGTTAATAGGAATGCTGACCTGATAATAAGTGTTGGTGGCGATGGCACAATAAATGAAATTGTAAATGGAATCATGGAATCCCAATCTTTTGCCAATAGACTTCCTGCACTTGGAATTCTTTCTGCTGGAACTGGTGCTGATTTATGTAGAACATTGAAAATTCCATTCAATTTTGACAAAGCAATTCAGGTAATTCTTGACGGCAAATTAACTCCCATAGACATAGGTATGGTAAAATTCAAAAATAGGAGCCGCACCTGGTACAGATATTTTACCAATGTTTTTGATGTCGGCCTTGGTGGCAATGTTGTGAGGATTGCAAATCATATCCCCAAGCACCTTGGTGGATTTCTTACATTTCTCTTATCCAGCCTTGCAGGACTGCTTACTTTCAAGCCAATCCCTATGAAAATCTATGTTGATAACAAATTAACAGATAAAGGTAACATTACCATAATCGGTGCAACAAATGGAAAGTTTTTTGGGGGTGGAATGAAGATCGCACCAATGGCAAGTATAAGTGATGGTTTCTTTGAAATACTCTATGTTAAGGACACAAATATTTTCAAATTTATCCAGAATGTTTTGCTACCAGTCTATGATGGGAAACACCTGTTATTCAAAAATCTCTATCATTTTAGAGCAAGAAAATTGAAAGTTGCTGCAGAAAAAACATTTCTTGCAGACATAGATGGCGAAGAAGAAAAGGCACAGGAAGTGGAGATTTCAATTGCACCCAAACAAATCATGGTCACAGTCCCTGATTGACTTTCCCTCCATTTTAGTTAGAATATGAAAACGGAGTTGAAATGAAAAAAACATATATTATCATAATTGTCGTTCTTGCCGTTGCGGTGATCATTGGGCTGATAATTGGATTGAGTTCCAGGGGCACAGGCTTCATGTCTGGCGGCAATGTCGGAGTAGTTGAGATTGAAGGTATTATATCATCCTCAAAAAGAATTGTCCGCAATATAAAACAGTTCACTGAAGACCCGTCAATAGCGGGAATACTCGTGCGTGTTGACTCCCCGGGTGGCGGGGTTGCCGCATCTCAGGAAATATATGAAGAATTGAAGAACGCAAAATTGCAAAAGAAAATCGTAGTATCCATGGGTGCGCTCGCTGCTTCAGGTGGATATTATGTGTCACTGCCTGCAGACCTGATTGTCGCCAATCCCGGCACAATCACCGGTTCAATCGGTGTGATTATGCAATTTCCTATCTTTGAAGAACTGATGAAGAAGATTGGGATAGATTACCAGGTAATAAAATCAAGAGAGCATAAAGACATCGGTTCACCATTCCGCAGAATGGATGAAAAAGAGAAAAAACTATTGCAGGATGTAGTTACTGACGTTTATGACCAGTTTGTGCAGGCGACCTGTGATGCCCGCGGACTTCCAAGAGATAGTGTTTTGAAATTTGCTGATGGCAGGATCATAACAGGAAATCAGGCAAGAAAACTGGGGCTGGTTGACACTCTCGGAACTTTTGAAGATGCAGTAAAGATTCTCGGTGATATGCTCGGTATTGAAAAACCCAATCTTGTTTATCCACCAAAAAAACTCAGTCTTATTGAAATGATAACCGAACCCGCAGAAAAGATTTTTATCCCAAAATTGCTTTTTGTGTGGCAATAATCAGCGCAACTAACAAAGCAATCTGGGTGATTGTTTTAGCATTTTCTCTATCGTGTCAGAAAGACGACCACAACCCAAAACTCGTTGATTATTTGAAGGCGGAACGGATATTAAAAAAAACCATTGCCCAGAACCAAGGCTTGAATGATTCTTTAACGGTATTGGAAAAAAGGCTGGGTATAGATGCAAAAAAAGAATTGAAAAAATTGGAGCATAAACCAGAAACCTGGGTAAATCTACTAAAAGCCCTTGATGATGAGAAATAACAAAATCTGGGGAGTAGTTGAAGGATTTTATGGAAGATACTATTCATTCTATG
>JBDRWH010000117.1:0-5643 GCA_039802325.1 Caldifarciminota bacterium | reverse complement strand
AAAGAGTATATTGCTTGACTTTTTTCAAAAATAGAATATATTAAATAATGCAGGTCTATATTGAAGAAATTGGAAAGTATGAAGGTAAGGAAGTGGAAATAAAAGGATGGCTATATAATAAACGATCTTCAGGAAAGGTGCGGTTTTTACTCATTCGCGATGGCACAGGTATAATACAATCTGTTATCAGTGCTGATGAGGCTAAACCAGAAATCTTTGCTGTTGCCGACAAAATTACCCAAGAATCTTCAGTTGTTATTAAGGGACTTGTTCGTCAGGATAAACGTGCACCAGGTGGGTATGAGATTGTAGCAACAGACTTGAAGATAATTCAACTTGTAGAGGATTATCCAATTACACCCAAGGAGCATTCGGTTGAGTTTCTATTGCCAATCCGCCATCTCTGGATTCGTTCCAAAAAACAAAATGCAATCTTAAGGATCAGACATACCGTGATAAAAGCAATCAGGGATTTTTTGGACAATCAGGGATTTATCAATGCAGATACACCAATCTTAACACCAGCGTCAGTAGAAGGCACAACAACTCTTTTCCCGGTTGATTACTATAGTGAGACAGTTTATTTGACCCAGAGTGGTCAATTATATAATGAGGCAACCGCCGCTGCCCTGGGTAAGGTATATTGTTTTGGTCCAACATTTCGTGCTGAAAAATCAAAGACCCGCAGGCATCTGACTGAATTCTGGATGGTTGAACCAGAAGTTGCATATTTGGAACTTGATGGCTTGATGGAATTGGAAGAGGATTTTGTAGTATATATTGTTGAGCGTGTTCTGGAGACACGAAAAGAAGAACTAAGAATCTTAGAAAGGGATATTGCAAAACTTGAAGTGGTTAAAAAACCATTTCCCAGAATATCATATAAGGAAGCAGTGGATTTGATCCACAAAAAAGATAAGAGTTTCAAATATGGTGATGATTTTGGTGCACCCGAGGAAACACTGATTGGTGAGAGTTATGATCGACCTGTCTTTGTACACCATTACCCAACACAGTGCAAGCCTTTTTATATGAAACGCGATCCTGCAGATGATTCACTTTCTTTAAGTGTTGATATGATTGCACCTGAAGGTTATGGTGAAATCATTGGCGGAGGTCAAAGAGAAGATGACTATAAGACATTGTTGAAGAGAATAAAAGAAAATAAATTACCGGAAGACGCATACAAATGGTATCTTGATTTGAGAAGATTTGGTACCTGTCCGCACAGTGGGTTTGGTTTGGGTCTTGAGAGAACCGTTGCGTGGATCTGCAAAGTCCCGCATGTAAGGGAAACAATACCATTTCCAAGGATGCTGGAAAAGATCTATCCATAAAAATTTTTGGCGATGCGAAAGGGGATAAAAGGCTAAATAGGGCTCAAGATGGCAGAAGGAGTAAAAAAACAGGATACGATTGATGATTGGGTTTTGTCTGACGGTTTAGAAAAGCGAAACGGTTTGTCCGCCACGCAACATGGCGGATGTGGGTTTCGTTTGACGACGGACGCATTTCGAGATACGAAACGCTTTTCGCAAGCGACAAACGAAGTCTCATTCTGTCCTTTAATTCGGCTTTGCCTTACCCTTACCTGCCATTTATACCTTTTTGAGCCATTATACACTTTTATTTGATACATTCAAGGAGGTTTAAATGATTTTTGTGATTCTTATCCTATCAATCATTCCCTATCCAAGTCAACCCAACTGGGAATCAACTGATACAGATTATTCAACAGGTGGTGCACTCGTTGATGTTGATCTTGATGGTGATATAGATTTTGTTACAGGTAACGGCAATGATATGGCGCAGAATAGAAATAAAGTAAACTACAATTACAATGATACACTACAGCATGTAGCAGGATGGCAGTCTTCGGATGTTGGATATAATGCCCACATAAGTTTAGGTGATATCAATTATGATGGCTATCCAGACCTTGCCGTCTCAAATTATGGAGACCCATATACGCCACAGTATGATAAGTTTTACTACAATCTTTCAGGTACATTTCAATCAAATTCTTCGTGGAAGCCTCATGACCGTGATAATTCTTTTGCGTGTGCATTTGGTGATATGGATGGAGATGGTGATTTAGACCTGGCTGTTGCGTGTGGTGAGTCATACGGTGACAGTGCCCAGAAGGCAAAAGTCTATCTGAATAACAACGGTGTTCTTGATACCCTTCCTGTGTGGCAGTCAAGTATCACTTCGTATTTTTATGATGTTTCATGGGTTGATATTGACAATGACGGTGATTTAGACCTCGGACTTGTGGCAGAACTTGGACCAAATTTGATATACCGTAATACCAGTGGAATGCTGGAGTCAACACCTTACTGGCAGTCAGCAAATTCGTTAAACACGCTTAAACTTGCATTTGGAGATGTAGATAATGATGGGGACCTGGATATGGTCTGTGCAAACAACGGACAACTCAGTGGTCCAAGTAATTGTGAATTGTATTTAAACAATGGTACGAATCTTTCTCCAACACCTGCCTGGACAAGCCAGAACCTGACTTACTATTCCTGTGTTGCTTTAGGCGATGTTGACCAGGATGGCGATTTAGATTTATCCGCAGGAGGTTGGTGGGAGTCAGTAAAGGTCTTTGAGAATAATAATGGCACATTTCCCCAGACTCCATCCTGGCAATGGAGTCCATCAAGCCCGTATCAACTCGTTTGTGAAAATATAATTTTTGGTGATGTTGATAATACGCAACCTGTGTCAATTTTGAACGAAGCCCATATTGTCACGCCTGCAAAACGCGTTTTCTATCTTAATCGTCGCTGGATAAAGAATATCACAAGGGTAAGAAGGGCAAGTGGTGATTTGACCAGAAATCAATATTGTTTTTCATATACAGACGGCTGGATATCAATTGCCAATATCATTTCTCAGCCCGAGACGATATGGGTTGATTATTCCTATTCAAGAAATCTCGATCTTATGGTTACCAACTGGCATCAGAGTAGAGGTAATTTTCTGTTCTTAAATACAATGAATCAGGGAATTGCTGAACTTGCGAAGAGTGGTGAACAGATTTATCTTGAGTTTCCAAATCCAAATAAAGGAAATTTTGTGATCAAAACGAATCTTAAGGAATTGACGATAAGAATCTATGACATTTCTGGAAGACTTGTCCAGCAACAATATGGAACGAATGTACATTTAAGAAGTGCCGGGATTTATTTTCTGGAACTTTATTCTAATGGAAAGCACCATAAGAGCGAAAAGCTGATAGTCGTGAAGTGATATCAAGTTAGGGAGGGTGGTAATCTCATCTGTTTCAAGCTATAAACGTAGGAACCGCCAGATTATTCAGCAACAAAATATGAGTGGAAAGGGGCCACTACGACTTTGTATTGACATATTGTGAAAATTTGTTATAATGGTTTATCAGTTTTGATGTTTCCGCCAAAAAAAGACTTAAGTCCTTGAAAGGGGGTGAATAAAAAAACTAAAAAAAGCAAGTCTTAGAGTGAATGAAACGAAAGGAGATATATGTTTTCTTCAAAATATAAGCATTTGATAGTGTTTTTGGTTTTGTCATGTGTAATGCTGGCTCAGGCACAGATGATTCGTTTGAAGACATATCAATTTGATCCGAAAAATGGTGAGCCAGCAATGCCCTTGAATCTTATGGCACAGGAAGAAGATTGGAATTACTACATTGTCCAGTGTAAGGGTCCAATCCTGAAGGAATGGAAGCAGGAATTGAAAAGTATTGGTGCCCAGGTACTTGGCTATCTTCCTGATTATGCATACATAGTAAAAATGGATAGCTGGCAAAAAGAGTTAATCAACCAGAAATCCTTCATTGCCTATGTTGGTTTGTGGCATCCTGCCTACAAAATTCATCCGGAATTGAAAAATAAACCAGGGGTGTTTAAAGTAACAATGCTTGTTTATGATACTGAAGATTTAATGGATATTGTATCAAAAGTTAGCGGTACAGGAGCACGGATTCTTGATGCCTCTGAGGTTGTAAGCAAATTGATTGTTGCTGAAATAAGTTCTATTCATTTAGAACCACTTGCAAATATCAAGGGTATTCACTGGATTGAACCTCGTCCAGAACTGCAATTCCATAACAACAATTCAACGCGGATTGTGCAAACCGGTTCTGTTGGCAGTGATACTACAATCTGGGCAAAAGGAATCAAAGGGCAGGGTCAGATTTTAGGCACAACTGATTCTGGTATTACAACTGCACACTGGGCATATTATGATGCGGCTTATCCGATAACAACCTGGGGTAGTTTCCCCAGTCACAGAAAAATTGTAAACTATAGCCGTGGCGGTTCTTCTGCGGGATTTGGTGATGAAACACAGAATTACTGGCATGGCTCGCATACTGGTTGCACCGTGTGTGGAGATGATTCATATAATGGTGGAACATCAGTTTATGATGGTATTGCAAAACTTGCCCGGCTTTCTTTTTGTGATATTGGTGTTACAGGGGGTGGTTTGAGTGTATGGTCAGACCTGAATCAACTCTGGGATACAAGCTATGCCTATGGTGCCAGGGTTGTATCAAATTCTTGGGGTTCTACCACTGGTGGTGATTACGCAACCTATGATGCACAGGCAGATCAGTTTATGTGGCGCAGGCCAACTTTATTGCTGGTGATTTCTGCGGGTAATTCTGGACCGAATGCAAATACTACTGGCAGTCCTGGTAATGCCAAGGGTGCTCTCACAGTCGGTTCTGTAGGAAGGTCTGATCCAACAGCAATTGCCAGTTACTCATCAAGGGGGTTGACTGATGATGGCAGATATAAGCCAACATTAATGGCACCAGGTGGGTTGAATACGACTGGTGATCCTGGTTTATATTCTGCACGTGGCTCAACATCAGGTTCAAGCAGCAGTTACTGGCAGATGTCCGGAACCAGCATGGCATCACCTTCTGCCTGCGGTGCGGTCGGTTTGATAAGAGAATATCTTAACCGGGGATTTTACCCGACCGGTGCAGAGGTTCCTGGTAATGCGATTCCGAATCCTACTTCAGCCCTGTTAAAGGCAATGGCAGTTGTATCAACCGACCCCAATATCACTGGTTTTACTGTTCCAGATAATGATATTGGCTGGGGCAGGATTGACCTTGATAGTGTGCTGTATTTT
The DNA here is from genome assembly GCA_039802325.1 of Caldifarciminota bacterium. Classification (GTDB taxonomy): domain Bacteria; phylum Hydrothermota; class Tepidihabitantia; order SM23-42; family JAOAFX01; genus JAOAFX01. The sequence continues at coordinate 513 of JBDRWH010000117.1, read as the reverse complement.
ACCGGTGATACAAGGCGATTACTATTACATGAATATTCTACAAATGGTGGCTTGAATACCAATGACAGTGTTGTATATCAATGGACTGTCAGTAGTTCAATTCCATTAAGAGTTACCCTGTGCTGGACCGATACTGCAGGTAATCCTTCTGCTACGCGTTCTCAGGTCAATGATCTGGACTTGAGAGTGGTCAGTCCGAGCGGCACTTCATACTGGGGTAACTACTATTCAGGTGGCCAGTCCGCAACCGGTGGTTCAAGGGATTCAAATAATGTGGAAGAAAATTTCCGCCTGAACTCACCGGCAACAGGAACCTGGACTGCCTGGGTTAGAGGAAGGAATGTACCAACCGGTGGAAATCAACCTTATGCAATCGTGATCACCGGCAATGTATCTAATCTACAGGTTGGTGTAGCAGAGACCGAGAAACAATCTGAGGTAAGAATTGACAATCTATCGCAGATTTCAACCCTGACCAGCAATCGCCTTGACTATACACTACAGTTATCGCAA
>JBDRWH010000116.1:0-5656 GCA_039802325.1 Caldifarciminota bacterium | reverse complement strand
ATGGCATTATTAAGAATCCCTCTCACTATTATCACCAATATCATACCCGCAATCCTTATGGCAGTTGGCAGCGCATACGCAATCCATGTGATTTGCAAATTCATTGAAGAGAAGGAAGATAACAATAGGATAAGGGCAGAGAAGTCTTTGTCAAAGGTAATTGCCCCTGTTTTCCTTGCTGCACTTACGACAATCATCGGTTTCACCTCATTTATTTTCGGTTCCTATCTCATAATGATCCAGCAATTTGGCATCTTCACAGCTTTTGGAATTGCGATTGCATTCTTGCTCAGTATTACTCTAATACCCATAATAATAGGTAACATCAAACAGGTTGGTGCAGGTCAGAGAAAAAATCTAAGGATTATTAATAGTGTAATGGAGAAAGCAGGAAATTGGGTGATGAATCATAGAAATATTGTTTGTATCATAGGTGCAGTCATTGGTATTTGCTCTTTGCTCGGTATCCCTCTAATAAAAACAAAGGTTGATTTTCTTGATTATTTCAAAGAGAACAGTTCAATTAGAATTACCGAGAACATAATGGAGAAGAGTTTTGGCGGTTCGGTGCCAATTCAGATTCTCGTAAAAGGAGATTTACAGGAACCAGAAGTTCTCAAGGCAATGAAAGATTTTCACAATTTTCTTGATACAATTGGAGGCGTGTATCACCCCCAATCCATAGTTGATTTGATTGAAGAAATGAATGATGCGATGGGTGAAGGTAAAAAAATCCCTGATACAAAAGATAAAATCAGCAATCTCTATTTTCTCCTTGAAGGAGAGGAAACCCTTGAACAACTAATTAATGAAGACAAAACCGAAGGTATTATTCAGGCAATGACTCCTGGCGCCTATAACAAAGAGAGTGAGGTTCTTATCAATAGAATTAAGGATGCCATAAATTCAAAAAACAATCATCTCTACAGATTTGAATTCACGGGCTCTGCACTTGTGTATCAACATCTTAACAATAGTCTCTTGAGAAGTCAAATTGTCAGTCTTATTATTGCAGTTCTGGCTATATTCATTTGCCTTTTCTTTCTCACACATTCTTTGATGGATAGCTTCTTAGGGCTCATCCCTATATTCTTGAGTTTATCAATACTGTTCGGGATTATGGGAATTTTCAAAATTCCGCTTGATGTTGCGACTGTGCTTTTAGGAAGTATCTGTGTGGGAATAGGCATTGATTACTCAATACATTTTCTGAATCGTTATTCTTACGAGCGCAGGCAAAATAGTTGTGAGAAGGCACTTCTTACTACAATAGAATACACCGGTAGCGCAATTGTAGTAAATGTATTCACGGTAATGTTAGGCTTTCTTGTCCTTATCTTTTCTAACCTTGTCCCGGTGATCAGATTTGGAATCCTGCTCGGGATAACAATGCTAAGCACGGGTCTGGGCGCAACCATTCTTTTGCCTGCGATTATTTTGAAAGTAAAAGGGGTGAAGAAGGGATAAAAATGGCAGAAGGACTACAAAAACAGGATATGATTAACTTTTGGGTTTGGTCTGACGGTTTAGAAAAGCGAAACGGTTTGGTATATCGGTTTCGTTGGACGGCAGACGAATTTAGAAATACGAATCGCTTTTCCCAGCCGACAAACGAAGTGTCATTCTGCCCTCTAATTCGCCTTTTATCGCCACTGCTTGCCATTTATGCCATCTTTCACTTCTTGAGCCATTTTTTTTATATATCCGAGGAGGTTAAAATGAATAAGAACATAAGAATAGCCAGTTTGTTATTAGTCTTGCTGGTTACAATAGAAACAATACATGCAGAACAATCTCTTACTGCAGATGTAGTACTGAAGAAAGTAGATGAGGTCCTTTCTGCACCTGAGGACCTTTCCGCATTGATGAAGATAAACATCATAAACAAAGACGGTGATGTGAAGAATCGAGAAATCAAGATGTATCAAAAGGGAAGTAATAAGAGACTGGTGAAGGTCATCGCACCTGCTGACCAGAAGAATATTGGATTTCTTTCCCTGCCTGACGACATAATCTATGTCTATCTTCCTGCATACAAGAAGACCAGGCGCATTGCTGCACATGTAAAAAATCAGAAATTTGTGGGCACGGACTTCACCTATGAGGACCTTGAGGCAAAGAATTATTCAGAGAAATGGAGACCTGAGATATTTAAGAACGAGAAAGAATTATACTTGCTTGAATTGGTCCCCAAACCTAATTATGTCTCTGAGTACGCAAGGGTGAACCTGTATGTCAGAAAAGAAGATTTCTTTCCTGTAAAATCGGAATTTTTTAATAAAAAAGGCGAGATGATAAAACAGATGGAGATTTTGAAAACAGAAATGATAAAAGGATATATAGTACCGAAGAGCTATGTCATGCAGGATTTGCGAAGTGGTAACCGAACCGAAATGGTAATGGAAGAAGTGATGGTTGATACAGGCTTAAAAGATGATATCTTCACTGAAAGAAATCTTGCCCAGTGAGGTCAAAATGAAATTGCAGAAAATAAACAAAATAATCATAATATTTTTTGCATTAAATCTTGTTTTCGGTCTTGATTGGTCTGGATATTTTTCCACCGACCACAGGATCTTGATAAAAGAGGATTATCCGCTTTCTTTTGAGGAATACAGGCTAAATCTTAATCCCCAGCAAAATCTCAATGACAATATCAAATTCTACGGCGAAGTATGGCTTCGTTCATTCGGTTTGCCCAAAATAGAAAGTCTTGATGACCTTTTTTCAAAGAATAAGATTACACCATTTGAAATTGATATTCGGGAAGCATACATTGATATTCTAAAATTTCCTTTGGAAAATATTGATTTGCGCATTGGCAGACAGCGGATTGCCTGGGGAACCGCAGATAAGATAAATCCCACAGATAATCTGAATCCTCTTGACCTTGAAGATATCTGGGATTTTGGAAGACATCTTGGTTCCAATGGAATAAAGATTGATGGCTATATTAAAGATTTCAGTCTCTCTTATGTCTTTATTCCGCGATTTACCCCCGCTTTGTTACCGGAGAATTCATTGTACACAGACTACTCCAATATTAACCTTCCACCGGGTATCAAGCCGGTGAATATCACCAATTCAATCTTTATGCCCGATTACGATATAAAGAATTCAATCCATGGATTGCGTCTGAAAAAGAATATCTACAACTTTGATTTTTCAATGAGTTATGTCTATGGAAGGGATGGCTTACCGATTTTGAAAAAGACGACGCTTGTTCCGATTAATATGTTCGGTGATGTTAATATTTATAATGAACTTGTTTTTCCTAAAATGCAGATAGTTGGTCTGGACCTGGCAGGTGCAATCGGCGATATTGGAATATGGGCAGAGGGTGCGCTGTTTTTACCGGAAAGCATCAATTATGTGATTGACTTATCCCAGTTGGGAATGGGTGTGATGGATTCTTTGATTCTTGATAATAAACCATATACGAAATTCGTGCTCGGTAGTGATTATACCTTCAAAAATGGCATCTATGTTAATTTGCAGTATGTTCACGGGTTTTTTCAGGAACGAGGTAAGGAAATTGAAGACTATATACTGCTCGGCCTGGAATGGAAATTACTTGAAGAGAAGTTGAAATTGATGCCCCTTGCTGGCGGGTTTGAGGTGAAAGATTTTTCTGACTTCAAAAACAACTATGCCTTTGTCTATGCTCCAGAAATCTCTTATAAACCGGCTGAAAACTGCGAATTGTCCTTAGGTATTCATCTAATAGAAGGAAAGGCAACTACAAACTTCGGCACGCTTAAAGAAGATGACGATGTCTTCTTTAAGGCAAAATTTATTTTTTAATTTTAGTTAATCTTAATTAACTTTCTGGTAATAATATTCCTATCTTTTTTCAACTGGACAAAGTAAATGCCCGGTCTCTGTATAGCATCAACCTTTTGCCCATCTATTTGATATATAGTTAATTGTGCATCCGCAGGGTAATATACAATCCTTGAACCGCGAGTAAATGGGTTGGGAAAGATTAATTTAAGCCCGTACTGGACAGTCTTGTTTTTTGTAATTTCCTCAACACCGATCTGATTCAGACACCGTGAGAAGTAGATATCGGGATTAGTTTGCCCATTGCGGCAATCACACCACAGTGCTGCAATATACTGACCACCTGCGGTGCAGGCAGTGTAATCACCGATAAAGGCATTGGCGTAGGCAACAGTATCTGATATCCTTTGATTTGTACTCCATGTGGTTCCATAATTTGTTGAATATGCATAGTACTGCCCGATCCAGTATCTACTACGGCCCCTTGTATCATGCCAGACAACATGAATATTGTCATTCGGGTCAACTGCAACCCAGGGATAAAATTGCAGGGTGGTATCACCTGCAGGTGTATCATTTATCTTGACCGGTGTTGACCAGGTCACACCCTGGTCAGTAGAACGCGAAAAACTTACATCTAACTGATTACTGCCCCAGCGTGAATCCGCAAAAACGACATATAACCGTGTTCGATCACGGCTTGTGGCAAATGAAGGAATATTGTTTAGACGATAGGGTGTAGAAGGAGGACTCCACGGGCAGGTGATAATGGTCTGCTGTCCGAGCCACGAAGAACCCAGATTGGTTGACCTGTTCAAACGGATGTCCTGCATTCCCCAGCCTACAAATAGATTTTGTCCTGTCCCGCGGAAAGCTGTAGTACCATTACCACCTGAGCCAACAGAAACACCTGCAGACCAGGTCTGTCCGTAATCAGTAGAATATTTGAATCTTAATGCTCCGGTTCCGCCATAATCATACCAGGTCAAGAACATATAATTCCCATCAACTGTTGACCAGGGTTTATCATCAAGGGTACTGGGTGTACCGGGTGTTAAGCAAAGTGATGTTCCCCAGGTTCTGCCCCAATCACGGGATTTAGTCAGGAAGATATCACCTGTATAGTTTGACGCATTGTAGGATAGCCAAACATAACAGATATGTCCGGAATCATTTACTACAATACATGGGTCACAATCACCAGGATAAGTTGGTTCATACATTAAGGTTTCAGCCCAAGTCGTGCCACTATTGGTAGAACGAGCAAAGCCCACATGGTATGTGGTAAGACGATTATCATTCCAGCCTCCGCAGAATAGGGTGTCCTGATAGTTTGCCATTGTCGTCTCATTCTGATTACCTGTTCCTGGGTCCTGGCTAACCTTTATGTTAGGAATCCAGGGCGGATTAGCAAATAATGTTCCACAAAAGAATAACAAGAGGCTTATTTTCATTTTTCCTCCCGGGTTGAAAGTATAGAGTTGATTTTGTCCATCAGCTCTTCTTCCAGACTTCCGTTTGATTGTGCACTACGCCAGTCGGGTGGAATCAACAATAATGCTGAGGGTGTTCCAAAGCGTTCAAACCCAGCATTAATTTCAATCTTGGTATTGTCTGCATCAATTGACTTTAGTTTTATAAATATCTGCACCCTTGCCTGGGACCAGCCCGGATTATCATCAGGGAATTCTTCGATGATATACCGGGAAAGGTCTTTGATACTTAGTTCAGCGATTGCGGTGATAATGTTATTTCTATCCTTATAGCCAATTTCATATCCTGTGTCGGTGATTACTCTTTGAACAGTGCTGGTTACTTCCGAGAGTGGGCAGTTTATCATCGCCTCATATGACAAAAGATAAAGCACTATTAA
>JBDRWH010000115.1:0-5696 GCA_039802325.1 Caldifarciminota bacterium | reverse complement strand
TCCTTGCCTACAATACCAAGATACCAGATAGACCTGAAAAATGCCTTGAGATGGATAAAGCGAAAATAAACCGGTCTCAGCCTTACTTTCCAGCCTGTCAGGAAAATGTCGTCCTGCCTTGCCTTAATTTTTCTTTAACTGCCTTCAATTATCTTGAATTTCCCTGTACTGCCCTGCCCAAAAAATATATCAAGTACTTTTGTCCCTGATCTCGCTTGTAAACCTTCCCACCTTCGGGTCGTAGTATCTTGCTCTAAGGTTATATAATTCACTGCCCGAAATATCGCTGTCATACTCCTGTCCAGTGTAAAGGTAGCGGTTGGAAACATTTCCCCAGCTACCCCATAAATTACCAAAATCATCATAAAAATATGACTTCACAACACTCTTGTTTACATCGGTCAAGCCCATCACATTTTTAAAAAGTCTCTATAACCATATCAAATATGATATTCGTTTATCATTATTTTTGCACTTTATTCCAAAAGTTCAATTGGAAAAATTACAGAAAATTCTACTCTAAGAAATACTTTCTATACTTAGCGCGTTGAACCATGCGGTTATAAAATTTCAAATCAACAATCGTTTCTCTAAGCTCTTTAATCCATACATTTCTGTCAAATATGGAAATGTTTTTCGGAATTTCAAGAGAATCCAATTTAGTGAGTATCTCAATCCTGCTATATATTGCATCTGCAGTATCATAATACATGGCATGATAGATTCCATTATATGTATAAAGTTTTGCCGCAGCAATTAAGTTATTAGCATTGTAAGGATTAACTGCAAGCAGCCGGTTAGCAGCCCAAACAGATTGGCGACTCAAGAATTGTGAACGCAGACTGTCTTTTTCGTGCAATGCCAACATAATGCATGAAGTGCCGTAAGCAATTAAGCTATTAGAATTTGAAGAGTCCGACTTTATAATTCTTTCATAAAGGGAGTTAACTCTCCGTCTGCTGGTTATATTAAACTCTGCCATCTCAATTTTCATTATTTGCTCTAATAAAAATTCTTCTCTTTTTTGCACTGGAAACTTCTTGACGATAAACCATCTGATTTCGGCAATCAACTCAACAATTGTTGGTGAGAGCAAATAGATTGTCAAGAGGAATGAATAGCCGATAATTATCTTACACCACAGTTTCAAGGCAGTTCTCCTTTGAATAACTTCCAGCAGGCAAATTCAGGAATAACTACTTTTGTAATTGGAAGTTCAAATTCTATCGACTTTAGTCTTCCTTGTTTTATTCTTAATACATCGCGAAACTCAACTGATTGTGAAATTCTAAAGAATGACTTAGTATTACAAGGATTAATGTCAATACAAAATTCAAGAGTATACCAAGTTCGTGTCTGAGGCTGATTGTAATATAGCCATTCGCGGAAATAACAAGTCAAAATATGTATTGGGAGACCTATTCGTTCCTCGATGCCACCTACCTGCGACAGATTTGCGTACAATAAGATCCATTGTGAAGAACGAAATACAGCTTCACCCACATCATGCCATAAACCCGGGCAGGACATCACCGGCTGGCATTGTGTAATTAGTCCAGTAATATCTCTCCAGATAAGTGGATTATTTTCGACATATAGATAAGCATTCATCATCTGCGGTGATTCCATATTAAATCCCATCGGATCCTCGCTTATGAATCGTCCCACCTTCGGGTCGTAGTATCGGGCACGGAGGTTGTATAACTCTGCACCCTGAATATCTGCATCATACTCCTGTCCAGTGTAAAAGTAGTGGTTGGAAACATTTCCCCAACTACCCCAAAGATTACCAAAATCATCATAAAAATAACTCTTGACCACAGATTTGTTTACATCGGTCAAGCCCATCGTTGAACCTAATGCATCGTGATGATAGTAATATTTGTTGCCATCTGCATCATACCTTGCCAAAAGCAACCCATTTGCATAGACATACTTACTCGTCAGGGTATCCGTATTCCCAAACTCACAGACCACATACATCCCATCATAACAATATCTTGTCGTATCCGAAACACCATGAATCTTCTTGATCCGTTTTCCTAATGCACAATATGTTAAACGCAGACTATCATTCCTTCCCGAACCAAATTTCCTCATCCTAGTCAACCGATTCTCATAATCCCAGTCATAATAATAATCAATCTCCGCCACCGGATGCATCTCAATCAAATTACCATTGTTATCATAAACATAATAATCCGCACCCGCATAGGTCATATGATTATTCCGCTTATCATAGGTATAGTTTGTTGCCCCTTCATCCGTACCCTTACTCAACCGATTGCCAACCGGGTCATAAGTATAACTGATGCTTCCAATACCTGAAATGTATGATTTCGAATCCTTCAAACGTCTTAAATTATCATAAGAATATTTTATTGTCCCATTAAGCGGGGTAGTCAAAGGTCTGGTTATCTTTATCTCCATAGCATTCCGGTCAGTTAATGCATTATACTGATAACCAAATCTAAATAAAACATCACCATTCGTCGGATTGTATGTGCGCATTGAATCAATAAAATTCCGATTTGTTAACCAATATTGCTCTTTCAAATGTTTCGGATAATCAATCTCTTTTAGTGGTCCAGTATCCCAGTAAGTAAAGGTAAAGGTATCGGGTGAGACAATCGTCTTTAATAAACGATTACCCTCATCATAATTGGGATAGATTTGCTCAAGATAAACGACTGTAGTATCAGTTGCCTGACAGACCTTCATCTTTTTGCGATTTGAGACCTTGTCATAAAGATATTTTACCATCTTTGAACCATAGGCGTTGAGCTCAAACATTCTATCCAACCCATCATAATCATACTTGATTTTGCCATTCGTGTCAAGCAGGGAATCAAGATTACCAATTTTGTCTAACCAGAAGACTACTGAATCTCCGGGTGTATTGCTCTGATAATTTGCCCAGTTTACAAAATATCTCTTTTTGACCAATCGCCAGCGGTCATCATATTTATATTCAATCACCTTACCCCGACGGTCTTTTTTGAATTTTAGATATCCAGGAGGGTGATAACCGAGACTATCTTTATTATTATCCGCATAGCGAGTGCGATAGAGCCTGCCAGCAACATAGTCATAAAGAATCGTGGTGTTTGTTGCTCCATCATTGGCATTGGAAAATTCAGTTAATGCATCGTTAAGATTGTAAACATAGAGTGTGCTATCATAACTATTTGGATAATTCACCAGGTCTTTGTATTCTTTCACTTTCTTGAGATGGTTGCGGGCATCATATTCATATTGAATCTTGAAGTAAGCAGTTCCTGAACTTATGATTTTCTTTTCCAATAAATTACCCCTTTTGTCATAGGTATATTCTTCATCAGTATTGTCTGGATAGGTTATTTTATAGAGGCGATTGAAGATGTCATAGTAGTACTTTACTTTTATCGGATCATTAGGAAAGTCGTGATAATAGATTAAGGTATCTAATGTGCCACGATTGGAATTATAACGATATTGGGTAACCAGATCTTTATTATCTTCCCCGTTATTCCCAATATCTACCCTTGATTCAGTCAAATATGCACCAGTATCATTTGGCGTATAATGAAAATAGTTTCTCTTTAGTTCCGGATCTCTAATTTCAGTTAGGTTTCCTTTTGTATTATGTGTAAACTTAGTGTTAACATTCTGGGGCGTGCCTGAACCACCGTCAGCAAGTGCTCGTTGATAATACTGAACACTATCCAGATTTCCTGAAGAATTGTAGAAATAATTAGTTTTGCGATTCAATTCATCATAGGATGAATCAACCAAAAAGAATCGGGCATTATTTCCATAGGTAGAATAGTAATACAAGAGACTGTCACCAGTTGCATATTTTATCTTTTTCGGGCGATTCAGATAACGGGTACTACCATTAGCATCACTATATGAATGATAGATATAATATGTTGTTTTATTATCCGCGTCAGTGATTGAAGCAGAATTATAATCGCTATCATAAGAACCATAAGTGGTTGTAAGACTCAACCCAGTGCCGGGGTGGTCAATCCTTTCCCAGGCAATCGTGCCATTTGCATTGAGTTTTATTACTTTTTTGTAATAATTTGTCGTAGGTAAATCAGGAGCGGATTCAGTAAATGGATTTCGCGCGCCAATCAATGGCGGTCCTTCATGATAATAAACTTCTGTGCTATCCAATGGCAATAAATTATTTTGTGTATAATAGCGAAAATGGGCACGGTAGACAACTGTATCATTGGCAGGATTTGAATCTCCATCACCCTTGACGACCTCTTCATAGATAAGCCTTCGTTTGCTATCATACCAGTAATTGATCCGGTCACCTTTGGTTGAATCCCAGGATGCAGTATTGTTCTCACCATATTTACCGGTCGGCAGTATATGAACCAGCATCAGATGTGAAGAATTATAAAAATAACGGTCAAGAACAATCGTTGTATCAGGTGAAGTATTGGTGTGTTTTTCAACCTTACTAAGGTGATAATAATTACCTTTTTTCTGGTAAAAATATTGTAAGTAGGGTGCAGATGTATTGGGTGGCTGATAAATTTTATCAATCCTAAAGCCGGTATAAGTAATATTTAATTCTCGCCCGATAGGGTCGGTTATCTTTGTTAATTTTAATTTGTCTGTAGCATCATAGGTTAATTTTATTCTATTTCCATTATTATCCTTAATAGAATCAAGTCGTGCAATACCTTCACCACCGACTTTTTTGAAGAAATACTTTTGGCCGTCAATTCTGCTTAAAATCCAGGTAGTGTCTGTGCCAAGTGAACGTTCAAGGAGCATATGATAACCTTTATCCGAGGTGTAACAACTATTACTACTCTGCCAGGCGAAATAAGATTCATTGCCATCGCCATCATGTAACCGGACATCCCAGTTGGCATTGAGGGGAATACCACCATCAAGTGTAAGATATGTATTATATTTATGAGTCCAGCCATAACCGAATGGCCGTGTCCATTTTGCTTCTGTTGCAGTGTCAGGATTTTCTTTTTCCATACTTGCATATATTCGTGAGATATCAATGTTTAACCCTCTACTTAATAATGCATAATCAGAAGCGTTTATAAAAAGATTTCCTGTGGATGGATTTACCGGGTCGCCTTCGCTATTACAATCCTCACCATTGTTAAAGTCCCCTTCGCTTGTAAAGGCGACAAAGATTGTGTCGTTTTTCGTCCAATTTAGAATAGGACTAATAATTAATGAACCTGTATCTGGCCCAGCAATTGGATTGCGATATATTAAACACCAGTAATCATAGGTAGTTGAAGAAATTTCTTGATAAAAAACTGCGCCCGTGTAATGAATCACTTCAAGACCAGACGGCCCCCAGTCGCTCCCAATAGCCTTGGTATGAATAAGTATATTCCTATCGGCCCTAATCTCAATACTATCCCCCTGAACAATGTATGCAGTCCATGCCGAAGAACATATTTTAAAGGGAACAAACAATAACACTAATAATAGACAAAAGAATTTATTTATCATAATTACCTCCTATTTTAGGGAACAAAGCCTTGAAAAATTCTTTTGTGAAAATAGTAAATCTGTGTAGAGTTATAGTAGGTAGGTAGGTAGGTAGTGGCTACTAATACCTATTAAAAGCATGCCTTATTTTATCCAGATAAAGATTTTTGTAAAGAGAAAAGTGTAGCACTTCTGGATACAGATTTTTACTACATTTACAAGGATTTGTATTT
>JBDRWH010000114.1:0-5716 GCA_039802325.1 Caldifarciminota bacterium | reverse complement strand
ATAAGACATTTATCTATTCCTCATGTCATAAAGGATATTGAGAATGCGGGTTCAAAGATCTTTTTGAATCTTGATGATAATGTTGTGGGGAATCCAAAATACGCTAAAGAATTATTCCAGGCACTTGCGCCACTAAAAATACAATGGGGTGGTCAGAGCACAATAAGCATTGCCAGAGACAAAGAATTGCTGAAATGGTGTAATAAATCCGGATGTCGTGGCCTCTTCATCGGAGTTGAGTCAGTATCAACAAAGGGTTCTGCTGGTTTTCAAAAAACTTTGAAGACCGTTCAGGAAAATCTTGATGCAGTGAAGAAAATTCAGGATGCAGGAATATTGTTCCATCCTTCATTTGTGTTCGGTCTTGACGATGACACAAAGGATATTTTTGAAAAAACCCTTGATTTCTTATACAAAACCCGCATCACGACTGCTACCTTCAACATTCTTACGCCGTATCCAGGGACTCGACTTTACCAGCGTTTAAAAAACGAACGAAGGCTACTTACTGAAGACTGGAGTATGTATAATCATTCCACGGTTGTATTCAAACCAAAGAATATGACGATTGATGAATTGATAGAAGGCTACTATCTGTTAAAGAGAGAATTCTATTCGATCTCAAACATCTGTAGAAGGATACTAAGACTGAAAGAAATCTCAAATCCAGGTCTGGTACAATTCTTTTATGCAGTATTCAACAATATTGCAGGCAAGCAGATCACCCCTGAATCCTGTACTAATAGTTACGCAACAGATTGAGCATATAAACAATCATTCTTCAAATAACCTTTAATTTTTAATATTAGCGATTTGGGCTTCAACTGGTTTGGCTCCGGGAATAGAATAGCATCAAGCACACCTGTTTCATCATCAATTGCAAGAAAGGACATGATTTTCTTGTTTCTGGCGAGGATAGTTCTTCTTGATATCACAAGACAGGTCAATTGAACTATTTTTAGAGTGCTCCTGATATCCGAAATCCTGACACGCCTTTCTGGATATAAAAACTCCAGGATATGCTGACCAGGAAGAAAACCAAGCGTAGAAAATTGGGCTCTCAATTTTGTCTTCTGGTTAAAATCACGAAAAGGTAATGCAGACAAATCTTCTTTTAGAAAAAACTTCTGCCCTGTTGTGGTTTTTTGATCTTTTGAGCGAGATGAGGATTGTAATAACATAAAATATAATTTGGAATGTGGTTCACCAAATAGATTGAGTGCCCCTGATTTTATCAGACCATCCCCTTCTTCAATATCTGGATGCACCACTGAAAAAAATTGATCGGCAGATTTGAAAGGGCGATATTGTATGATTTTTTGTATTGTCGGAAAAGACAGATTCCTGATTCTGTTAAGCCCGGTTATTAAACTTCCTTTGTTAATTGAAAAGCCACAATCACTCTGATTTATATCTGGATCAACTATTTTTATGCCCCATCTTCGCGTCTCATTTATATAGGCATACAATGGATAATAACCACCTTCATTATTCAACAGCCTGCAGAAAAATTCCAGGGGATTGTAGAATTTTTGATATGCGGAAAGATAGGCAAGCGTAGCATAAGTAATACTGTGTGCCTTGTTAAAGCCAAAAGAAGAAAAGGCAGAAATTCTCTGCCAGACTCTCTCAATTTCTTTTTTAGTAAATCCGAATGCTTGTGCCTGGTTAAAAAATTTTTCTTTTATTTGATTTATCAAATTTGTATCTCGTTCCTTGGTTATTGCCCTTCTTAAAAGGTCAGCGTCCTCAAGAGAAAATCCTGCAAAACTATTTGCCATATTCAAAATTTGTTCCTGATATACTGGTATGCCCAGGGTTTCTTTCAATGAACTTTCAAGAACCGAGTGAGGATATTCAACCTTCTCTTCACCTTTCAATCTTCTCAAAAACCTTTCTTTCATTCCACCATGGGCTGGTCCAGGTCTGATTATGGCAATAGCATTGGCAATATCCATTAGATTAGCCGGTTTTATTTTCTTTAAAACCTGGCGAACCATTGGACTTTCAATCTGAAAACATCCCAGCGTTTTTCCTTCAGAAATAAATTTGTATACAGAGCGATTATCAAAATCTATAATTTCTTTTTTAAGATATAATTCTGGAAATCCTCGCACACCAAGAATATCAAGTTTGACAAGTCCGGCAATACCGATACCATCTTTGTCAAAATGAGTAATTGGACCCTGAGGACTGGGGTAGAGCGGAGCATATTTGAAAACCGGTTCAGGGGTAATCACAATGCCACTGGGATGACAGGAAAAATAATGGGGATAATTATCAATCCTTTCAGAAATTCTTAATATTTCTCCAATAAGTTTTTCACCCAAGTGTTCTTTGATCTTTTTCAATTCCAGAGGCGATATACCATAGGCACGCGCAGTATCCCTGAATCTTGCACGCGTCTGAAATCGATTTATCATACTGATACGGGCTACATAATCATTACCGAATTTTTTGTAAATTTCGCCAAGTAGAAATTCTCGTTGATTGTATTCTACATCCACATCAATATCCGGTGGTTCACTTCGTTTTTGATTTAAGAATCTCTCAAAAGGAAGATTATATTTCATTGGATTAACAACAGAAATACCAAGAAGGTAAAGAATAAAAGAAGATGCAGCAGATCCGCGCACATTCATACCAATTCCTTTGCTTCTGGCAAATTCTTTTAACTCATAGATCAAGACAAAATATGGCTCAAATCCCATTTCTTTTATTACCCTGTATTCAAATTCCAATCGATGTCTTTCCTCCCGAGTCAGATTGTGAGTTCTGGGTCTGATTATTTCAATGAGTTTCTTACCAGTCTGAGGAAATATCCAGGTTCCTGGCACAGGCCTGTAATCACACATTTGAGCAAACTTAAAAAGATTTTTTATTGCCTGAGGATATTGACGATACAGTTTATTAAATCGCTCAGGACTGATAATATGATATGGCAATTTTTTGTTGTCCTCACTATTGAATTTTTTGATCACAGAAAGCAAACGGTATATTATCCGCTCCTGTGGATTAGCATAAAATATCTCATTTGCAGCGATAACCGGAATATGTTTTTTAGGCAGGATATTTGACCCTGGCACTAAAAGAAAATAAATATCAGAAAATGCATCCGCAATTTCTTCAAGTAATTTTTCAGAATTTGAGACCAGTCCAAGCCCTGCTGAGTATTTTTTAATGGTTTGAATATCCAGATTCTTGAAGGCATTGCTGGTAAGAATCTGACAGAGATTGCTATAACCAGTTTTGTTTTTTATGAATAGATAAAAAGTGGCTTTCTCCACGGGACTAAAGTTCCTGCTCCGGGTTGATACGGATATTCTTGAACCAATGATTGGCTTTATACTATATTCTTTTGCAAGTGTTAAAAATTCATTCAATCCAAAAAATGTATCATCCACAATGCCACAGGCAGATATGTGATACTTTTTCAGAATCTCAAAAAGGGTTCTGAAATCAGAACCGCCAAGACCGTAATTGCTATGGTAAAGAAGGGGAATATACATAAAATGCCTAAAAGCCCAAAATACCTAAATACCTATAACCATAAAAACTGCTTGAATTGTGGAATTCAAACATTATAGGTTGTCCCGGGATTGGCTGGGATGCCGGGTTTAACAGAAAATTTCTTTGCCGGCGATATTGAATTGAAGCCAAATCTTGTCCGTGTCTTATCCAGGGCATGGTTTAAGCGATTCAATCGGTTTTCATCAGAAAAAAATATTGAAGGCTGAACTCCATTATATTCAAAATTTGAAACCGCAACACCAATGAGCCTTACTCTTTTTAGTTCCCTGAGCATATCCTTTAATACTGGCAGACAAAATTCATAAATCTTTTGCTGGGCGTTTGTTCCATAGAATAATCTTTCTCTACGGGTAATGGTTTTGAAATCTGAGAATCTGAGTTTTATCGTGCATAACCGGGCAACCAATCCATTTTCTCGCAATCTCTGACATACACATTCAATGAGCTCATAAAATACACTGGTTATCAAATCTAATGTTCTGGTATCCTCGGCAAGGGTTCTTTCCTGGCTTATGGATTTTATGTTATGCAAAACTCTTTGATTATTATCAGGGAAAAGAAATTTGATTGCCCGGTAATTTCTGCCCAGGGCAGTTTCCAGTATCCAATCAGGACAATTAAAAAATTCACCCACTGTATTGATACTCAAATTTCTTAAAATATCAAAACTCTTGGGTCCAATACCAGGAAGAACGCTAACTGATAATGGAAAAAGAAATTCCTTTTCTTCCCCAGGGTTTATTATTAACAGACCGTCTGGCTTTGATCTGTCGCAGGCAACCTTGGCAATTGGTTTTGTTCTGGCAATCCCGATTGAACAGGGCAGTTTTAATTGACTACCCACTTCTTCTTTTAATCGCCTTGCTAAAATCAATGGCGGTCCCAACAATCTTTCAGTTCCGCCTATATCAACAAATGCCTCATCTATTGATGCCATTTCTACTACTGGAGAATAACGATAAAGGATCTGTTCAAATCTCTTAGAAAATAGTTCATAACTTGAGAAATTTGGTCTGATAAAAACTGCACCCGGGCACAATCTATATGCGCGGGAAATAGGCATTCCTGATTTTATCCCTTTTTTTCTTGCCTCATAAGAAGCAGATGCAACAACCCCTCTTTCACCAGGCAGGGCACCGACAACCACTGGTTTTGTGTTCAACTCTGGATTCAATGCCCGCTCTACTGAAACAAAAAAGGCATCTAAGTCAATGCAGAGATACATATTAAATCCCAAGTACCAAGTACCAAATCCCAAACAAATTCCAAAATCCAAACACAAAGGAGCAAAATAAATTAAAATTTTTAATCGATTTAGGCATTTAGGTATTTTGGACTTTTAGATATTTATTTTTCTAACCACCCCAATTACCTTGCCGATTATCTCAAATTGTTTTTCTATCACTGGATAGGCATCGTTCTCAGGCTTCAAGATGAAATTTCCATTTATCTTTTTCAAACGCTTTATCGTTGTATCACCATCTATATTCGCCACGATAATCTCGCCATCCTCTGCCGTTTTATCAGGACGAACAACCACAAGGTCTCCGTCATATATATGGGCATTCACCATACTATCACCCTTTACCTTTAACAGAAAACAATCCTGCCATATCAAAGGGTCAAAATAACCTTCAATCTCTTCAAAAGCAAGTTCAGGTAATCCTGCAGCCACCCTGCCAACTATCGGTATCTTCTTAGGTTCTATTCTCAAACCCCTTGCCTTAGTTTCGTTTTTTATTATCAATCCATCTTTTGCGAGATTATCTATATGCACCTTGACTGCCTTGGTGCTTTTCAATCCGACCATTTTAGCAATCTCCCGAATTGTTGGAGGATAGCCATAATCCCTCACAAAATCCTGGATTGCCTTAAGAATCTGTCGTTTTCTATCTCTTCCCATAAAACCCCCTATTTGGAAGTTTATAGTTATTAGGTTGGGGTTGGGACGCTGGATTGGTTAAATGGTAACTGGTTAATGGTTAAATTTTACCAGCATCCCAACCATAACCCATTGGCCATCCATTTGTAAACATTTGTTTACATATATATTATAATCATAATTTTAAAAAAGTCAAGGGGGAAAGTGCATTTCTACCCTTGACAAAGTGCAATTTTTCAGTATAATATATATAGATTGGCTAATATTTTCAGGTCATCGCCCATAATTTTGATTTTAAGGCGA
>JBDRWH010000113.1:0-5735 GCA_039802325.1 Caldifarciminota bacterium | reverse complement strand
CCGTTTTGCGACACGACCTAAAGTAATAAAACAATTTATCGGACGAATAAGTGATATATATCCCACGAGTCATTCTATTTAATTTGCTATGAGATGTCAAGGAACCATTATTTAAGGTGTTATTGCAGAAACAAGCGAATAGACTTTTTCAGCACCTGCCTCTTTTATCACCCGTGCACATTCCTTAATCGTTGCACCGGTCGTCATTACATCATCAATCAAAATTATCTTCTTATTCTTGATTTCAATGCCATTCTTTGCCTTGAAAGCATTCCTCACATTCTCCTGTCTTGTTTTGTGATCAAGACGAGTCTGGGTCTTTGTATTTTTAACCCTGATAAGTGTCTCAACAATTGGCACAGATGTTTCCTGATGGATGATGGTTGAAAGCAGTTCAGCCTGATTGTAGTTTCTACGTAATTTTTTCCACCAGAAAAGTGGCACCGGAGTCAGGAAGTCAACTTCCTTGAGGAGATAATCTGCTTTCAGGACACCTGCCATACCAAGACCAAAAAATTTTGCGAGATTGGTCTTGCCGCGATATTTTAGATGATGGATCATTGTGTCAACTGGCGGAACATAGAGCGCAAATGCCCTGCCATAATCAAGGTATTTTTCATTCCTGCAAAAACCACAGGTTTTTGTTTTGTCAATTGGTCTTCCACAATGCGGACATGAAGGTGAACGAGTGTTTATAACAAGATCAAAACAGTCATTGCAAACAAGTCCTTGATTGACTTCTTTACCACAAACAATACAGGTGCAGGGAAGGACAAAGTCTATAAGATATTTTAATGGTAATGATACGGTGGCTTTTATGCTCTTTATGCTGTTTATCAATTTAGAGTTTACCATCTGTCAGTATAAATATAGATTATACAAAGAATACCTGATGTCAAGATTAGTTTTCGTGTGCTATTGATTTTTTGCGTGAAGATATTATAATATGGTAATGGAAGAAAAAATTAAGATAATTCACATTGACCAACCTTTCTTGAAGGTGCTTGCCAGGTATTTTGCTGGTAAATTTAGTAACGACATACCTGATTTCTCAAAAATTCTTATCGTCTTCCCTAGTGAGAGAAATAAGTTTTATTTTCGTAGATACCTGCTTGAAACCATAATGACAAAAGGAATAATCCCACCGCGAATGCTGACCATAGAAGAACTTATTGATTTTATCTACGAAAAAATCGGCGGTGAGCGCGCAGCAATTTTGCAAAATATTGAAAGGAATTTTATTCTCAAGAAAGCAATTGATGATTTAAAAGTTGAGAACTGGCAGGACATTCCCTTTTTGAAATTTATTTCAATCGGAAATCGTTTATTGAACTTTTATGATGAGTTGAGTCAGGAGCAGGTAAATATTAGAGACATTGAAAATAAGTCTGTTGAATTGCATTTTGCTGAAAGATATATTAAGAATGAACTGCCAATCTTAAGGAAGGTTTATCAACAATATAGAGAGAATCTGACAAGGTCAGGTTACAAGGATCGGATTGATCAAGTTGAAAGAATCTACAAAAATTACGATTCAAAGATATTTCTTGAGTTTGATTATGTTATTATTGCAGGTATTGCGGCGACTACTTCGTTTGAAGAATTCATTTTCAAGAGAATGATTGCAGATTTGCCGGCAGAAATAATTGTTCATTCAGGAACTCCTGAAGACATTGCTGCGAGTAAGGACCCTCATAAAAAATTCTATCTTCATTACAAATTGCTGAGCCATCTTGGCTCTGATATTAATAAAATTGAATTAATCAAGAATGGTCCATCTACGAAGCCTGTCGTGAACATCAAGGCGCTGGAGACACCAACCAAACAGACATTCTATTTAGGTAGTGTTATTCGTGACGCAATCAGGAAGTACAGAGAATCGTATCGCATCGGTATTGTCTTGACTGATGATTCAGTATTGTTTCCAATCACTGAAATGCTAAAAGCTGAGGGAATTGATTACAATCTTTCAGCAGGTATCCCATTTACCAATTTGATATTCTATTCATTTCTGAAATATCTGTATGATGCTATAACTAACAATTTTCATTACAAAGAATTTTTCATTTTACTGCAGCATCCTCTGATTAAGGGTGCGGTTATTAACAGGGTTGAACTGCGACCGCTTGTTTATGGACTGAGAAGAAAGATGATTGAAGATAGACGGCGTTATTTTCAGACAGAAGAGGATAAGGGACAAAGAATGTTTGAAGGTCTTGAACCAGGACTAATTCCATTGATAAACTTTCTGAAGCATTGCTTCACAACTGTCCAACAAAGATTGGAATTCAATCAGTATATTGATAATATTATTGAATTGCTCAATGATGTGCTGTCTTATAATGAGGAAATAATAAAAGGGAATTTCCCGGGAATAAAGGAGTTTTTTGAAAGATTACATAGCCTTGCGCAATTAAGAATTGAACAAAGTGCAATTCCTTTAGGTATAGAGGCGCTTGAATTTATTTTGAGAATACTCAAAGATGGCCGATACCACATTGAAGGGGAACCACTGAAGGGCGTTCAAATCGTTGGACTGCTGGAATCAAGAAATCTTGATTTTGATTGCATTGTTTTGCCTTCAATGAATGAGGGGATTTTCCCAAGAAGAAGTGAAAAGGATATGTTTATCAATCCAGCATTAAGGAAAGAGATGGGGTTGATTACAGAGGAGGAAAGAAATAATTTGTATTACTACTATTTCACGCAGCTGACCTGTGGGAAAAAAGAGGTTTCTATTTCATATGTCAATGAAGAGAATGGCGATATCCCATCAAGATTTGTTATAATGCTTGAATCTGAAGGGTATCCTGAAGATAAGGCACAAATTATCTTTACACGGAGTGCTACCAATATTAATGAACATGACGTAAAGAAAGACCCAAAGATTCTAAAATCTTTGTTTGACCGATTCAAGGGTGGGTTGAGCCACAGTTCGCTGAGAAGTTATAAGAATTGCCCATACCAATTCTATTTGCAATACATAGTTGGTATCAAGGAACCCGATGCAATCGCGGAAGAATTTGATGCATCTTCGTGGGGTTCTTTATTTCATATTGTGGCGAGTGAATTTTACAAAAACCACTATCCTTCAGGATTCGGGAAAGAGCAGTTATCTCAGGCAACAGAGACAATAAATGAAATACTTGATAAATGTGTTGCAACAGGTGATTATGTTGCTTTACCCCTGAAAGATGGTTTACATTTTGACATTGAACTTTACCGGAGATATTTGAAGAATTTTCTAATCAAAGAAATTGAAAGATTTGACAACGGTTACAAAATATGCGTTGAATCAGAAGAGAAACGATTGAATGATACAATAGAGGTTAATAAAGTTCCTATTCCGCTAATCGGGTTTGTTGATCGCATAGATACCAAAGACGAATCATATTATATTCTTGATTATAAAACAGGCAGCATTCCATTAAAAAAGTATTATGCAATTGGCGATGAGTTTACCGAATTTCAGTTGCCACTTTACACCCTGATGTTTTCGAAAAATGGAAAGAAGAAAATTGGTGGTTTGGTGTATTACAAAATTGGCAAGAAAGTTGAAACAAGAGAAATCTGTGAGGAAGAGGAGATTGGTGAGTACCTTGAACAATTCAAGGAAAAGATATTAATTCCGACAATTGAAGAAATGCTTGATATAGATATTCCTTTCTATCAGGCGAAAAACAAAGATATCTGTGTGAACTGTATTTTTAAATCACGTTGCGGAAGGAGATAAATGGTAAGAATCAAGAATATTGCCCTAATGTCAGCTGCAGGTTCAGGTAAAACCCATGAGCTTACCAAAAGATTTCTGTACCTTTTTTTGCATAAGAATACTTATCCACTGGAATCTCTTTTTGCCATAACATTTACCAGGGCAGCAGCGTTTGAGATGAAATCAAGAATTATAAATTATCTTGATGTTTTAGCCAAAGGCAATTCCGTAAAATATGAGGAGGGAACGCGCGAAAGCGATATCTTGAATTTCTTTACCAGTATATACCCCGAACCAGAGCTAAGGAGAATTGCGGCAGAAAGACGAAATTATTTATTGAACAATCTCTCAAGTTTGAATGTATCTACATTTCACAGTCTTTTTGCTACATTCCTCTCAGTGATCCCTTTTGAAGCAGGAATATTGCCTGATTATGATATTGTTGAGGAAGAAGAGTTGTTACTTGAGCAAGCGGTAGATAAATATCTTGACCTGGCGTATAGTAATAGTATTTCTGCAAAGGCAGTCCTTGAAATCATTGCCTTTGAGGAGAAGAGTGTTAAGAATTTGCTGGTTGGTTCATTCAAAGAATACAAACCATGGCTTTCATATTTCATAGAACTGAATAATAGAAAAGAGCAATTATTACAAGAATCTAAGCGACATAAAGAAGAGCTTTTGGTTAGACTGAGGGAATATAGGAATTTTGTCAAAGAGAACATTGAAGCGACATACACAAAAAAAGGAACCATCAATAATTACTGGTCAAAATTTCTGGAAAAAATTGAAGATTTCATATCGGTGCAGGATTTTGATACCCTTGCAGAGATAATACCATATTTCATAACCGAAGATGGAATGCGGCAGAATTACTTCTCGGATTTTGAAAAACATATTGATAACTTAGCACGGTACAGAGAAACTATTCTAAAAATAAGAGAATCAATGGTTTTTTTCCTTGAGGCATTATCAAATAAGGAAATGATTATTAAATTTCAACCGCTATTGGAAATTCATAGAATTTTTCAAGAAGAAAAGAAAAAGCAAAATGTTATAACTTTCAGTGACATTGAAGATTATATACTTTCGGTTCTTAAGGAAAATCTTGAGCTTAATTATTTATATTTCAAGTTAGGCGCTGATATCAAACATTTGATGATAGATGAATTTCAGGATACGAGTTACAAGCAGATAGATATTCTCATTCCTGTAATTGAGGAGATAACGGCGTATAATCCTGAGGAAAAGAGTTTGTATTATGTGGGTGACCCGCATCAGGCAATATTCAGATGGCGCCAGGGTGCACCTGAGTTATTTGATGAACTGAAAGAAATGTATAAAGGAAAAATTTCTGGTGAAAAACTTGATAAAAATTATCGTTCAAAGGAAGAAATTATCAAATTTGTGAATAAAGTTTTAGATAAAAACGACAAGGCAGACCCCCAAAATAAGGGCGGCTGGCTGAGGATAGAAGAAGTGGGTGAGTATTTTGCTGATGAAGGAAGAGAAATTTGTATCAATCGAACGGCAGAAATAGTAAAAGAGTTGAAGCATTGTGGCTACAAGGAAAGTGAGATAGCAATATTGACGAGGAAAAATGACTTTGCTGCTGAAGTCGGAACAGTTTTGTCAAAGAGTGGAATTCCTTGTTTAAGCATGGCAGAGGCAAGCATAATGGATGAGCCGGATATCCACTTCATTATTCACTTACTGAAATTTCTTGACGACCCTGAAAATGATTTCAGCCTCTTCCACATTCTTACTTCTGATGTATTTAATCTTAGTGAAGAAGTAATCCGCAGCATTAAAATGAAGAGAAAGCCATTATATTTGACGCTTCGGAGCCATCATCCTGACTGGGAAGTAACAAAAAAGCTTAATGAACTTATTTCTTTAGTTTATTTTATGAATCCGTATCAACTTGTGTTTCATATATGCAAATATCTTGATTTGCAAATTTCTTATCCACTTGCGTCATTGCTTGATGCAGCAATTACATATATTGGCGAAGGATGTGGTTCTT
>JBDRWH010000112.1:0-5817 GCA_039802325.1 Caldifarciminota bacterium | reverse complement strand
AAGAAATTTTTGAAATCAACCGGGATGAAACTCGTTACCATCGTCCCCCTTCTATTCCGGGATAAGGATTTTGAATTCGGCTCTCTCTCAAATCCAATAGAAAAATACCGGCAGAAGGCGATTGAACTGACAGTAGAAACCCTGAGATTGAATAGAGAATTTGATACCGATTTCGCGGTTGTCTGGCCCGGTATTGATGGTTATGAAAATCCATTCGGGATTGATTTCTTTCAAATGTGGGATAGATTTGCCCAGGGGCTTGCACAAGCAATGGACACAGTCCCGGGTGTGCGGATTGCATTTGAACCAAAACCTTATGAGCCACGGGGCAGAATACTTTTTGGCACCACTGCAGAAGGTTTGCTCTTGTGCCACAAAGTGGAATCCCTTTTAAAGAACAAAAAGAACCTTGCATTATTGAAACAGGGGCATAAGTTATGCTGTATGAATCCAGAAGTCGGACATGCACTTATGGCTTATGAAGACCTCGCCTATGCCTATTCACTACCCTTGAGCGAAGCCCGACTTGCCCATATGCATCTCAATTCCCAGCCCTTAGGAAATTTTGACCAGGATTTGAATATCGGGGTTGTAGCACCAGAGCAATTTGAGGCATTGTTATATGTCTTAAAGATGCACTCTTATAATGGCTGGTTCGGGATTGATATAAACCCTGAAAGGATGGATGTCCAGACCGCAATAAAGATTTCAATAGATGCGGTAAGAGCTGCAAATGACCGGATAAATGAGATGGACCACGAATCAATAGTCTATGCGGTTAACAATCCTGATAAGGCACGGGGCTGGATTGAGGCATACCTGATTCGTATGCGTGCATTGAGACCAGAAGTCTTGCCTGAATTGCCCAGGCTCAAAATTAAATGAAAGAGTTATTGCTGGGGATTGATATTGGCACGACCGGAGCCAAGGTCGTTTTGCTCGCTCCGGATGGTAAAATTATTGCTACTTCTACAAACGAATATCCTGTATACATACCAAGACCAAACTGGTCTGAGCAAGATCCAGAACAATGGTGGAAGGCAACGATAAAGGGAATTAAACAAGTCTTGGCAAAATCGCGTGCAAATCCAGGCAGGATCGCAGGAATCGGCTTGACTGGACAGATGCACGGCCTGGTCATTCTTGATGGTAAAAAAAGTGCTTTAAGAAATTGTATCCTCTGGAATGACCAGCGCACAGCAAAAGAATGTATAAAAATAAATCGCATTATCGGTGCAAAAAGAATGATAAAGATAGCAGGAAAGCCCTGCCTGCCAAGTTTTACTGTCAGTAAAATCCTGTGGGTAAAAAATAATGAACCTGAGATTTACAAAAAGACTTCCCATATCCTTTTGCCTAAAGACTATGTCCGATCAAAACTCACGGATGGATTATGTATGGATGTTGCAGATGCTTCAGGAACCTGTCTGTTTGATGTGGCAAAGAGAAACTGGTCAGAATACATTATAAACGGACTGAAGATAAACAGAGACTGGCTACCACCTGTTTATGAATCACCAGTTGTATGCGGATATGTGAGCAAATCAGCAGCAAAATTGACTGGCTTAAAACAGGGTACACCAGTAGTTGCCGGTGCTGGTGACCAGGCAGCCCAGTCAATCGGCACTGGAATCTATGAACCAGGCATTGTATCAGTAACGATTGGCACATCCGGTGTCGTATTTGCCGCAATTGATAAATACCATTATGACCAAACAGGTCGGTTGCACACCTATTGCCATGCTACATTTGATATGTGGCATTTGATGGGTGTGATGCTCTCGGCAGGCGGAAGTTTTAGATGGCTCAGGGACTTATTATACAAAAATGAAAAACTCTATGCCGAAAAGCAAGGGATTGATATCTATGATATGATGACCAGAGAAGCAGAAAAAATCCCACCTGGTGCTGAAGGGCTACTCTTTCTTCCTTATCTTTCTGGTGAACGAACACCCCATCCTGACCCCTATGCCCGTGGTGTTTTCTTTGGATTATCATTGAAACATAGCAGACCCCATCTGACACGGGCAGTGATTGAAGGCATAACATTTGGTTTAAAGGACTGCCTTGAATTATTAAAGGATATGGGGATAAGATTCAATCGGGTCCGGGTATCAGGTGGCGGTGCAAGGTCTTTGTTATGGCGCAAGATAATGGCGAATGTCTTTGACCTTGATATTGTAACCGTGAATGCAACCGAAGGCGCAGCATTCGGCTCTGCACTCCTTGCGGGTGTGGGCACCGGGATTTATAAAGATACAAAGGAGGCGTGTAAAATGACGATATATGAGACTGGCATTACAAAACCAGGCAAAGATATTGAAATCTATAAAGAATACTACAAATTATATAAAGCTCTCTATCCTGCAGTCAAAAATCATTTTAAAGATTTAAGTAATATCGCGGAGTAAATAATGTTTAATCTTTTTATTACAGACAAAAAACTCTATCTTGATGAAAAGGCGATTCCTTTGCTCAGCGGTGAGGTCCATTACTGGCGGCTCGCACCTGAATCCTGGAAGGTGATTCTTGAAAAGGTCAGAGAACTTGGACTTCAGATTGTGTCAACATATATCTGCTGGCAGTTCCATGAGTTTGAAACCAGGAAATATGATTTTACCGGAGCAACCGACCCGAGAAGAAATCTAAAATCTTTCTTAGAACTGCTCAGCGAAATGGGCTTTTTTATAATAATCAGGCCTGGTCCTTATATCTATTCAGAATGGATAAATTTTGGCATACCTGAGCGACTTGTCCCTTATCACCGGCTCCATTTAGAATTTAAGAAAGAGGCACTCCACTGGATTACTGAGATAACAGAATTTTTGAAACCATATTTTGCCACCAATGGTGGAAGGATAATCCTTTTACAGCCGGATAATGAAATCCATCCCTTCATAAATTTTTATGGCGAACAACTCGGGCTCGGTAATACCCCTGGTATGTTTCAAGAATTCTTAGAAAAGCGATATCGTGATATTACAAATCTGAACAAACTATGGAAAAGCGATTACTCAAGGTTTTCTGAAGTCCGCGCATTTGATGATTTAACAAAGGTTGATTGTAGAAGGATTGATATTGTGAGATTTTTATTGTGGTATACAAAAGAGGTTGCGCGGTGGAATAAAGAGATCTACCAGAAATGTGGAGTTGATATACCTATCTATTTCAATGTTGATACAATTGGTATCCAGCCCTGGCCCCTGCTGGAAAAAATTGGTGATATATCTGCCCCGGATTATTATCCAACGAATGAATTTGCCGGGCGTCCGGATGAACATCGCCACTTTCTTTCTTCTATGCGTCATGTCGCTTCTTATTCAAGATTACCATTTATTGCGGAATTAGAATCCGGGATATGGCATGGCTGGCATTATCAAACCGGTGCCCTGAGTGCCAATCACTATCGTTTACTATGCCTTTCCGCATTACTCGCCGGTGCAGTCGGCTGGAACTGGTATATGCTTGTGAATCGTGATAACTGGTATATGAGCCCGATAAATGAATGGGGCATTGAGCGTCCAGAACTATTTTCAGTATTCAAAAAAATTGTTGAGGTCCATAATGAACTCAAACCACCTGATTTAAAGCGACTTTGTGATATTGGAATAGCAGTTGATTTTCTCCAGCAGGCAGTCTGTAATAAACAGAATGAGATAACCTCAGGCATTTATGCAGGTGCAGATTTATTAAAACCATTTTACGAAACAGGTATAGATTTTGAATTCTTTGACCTGAATTATAACGAATGTGATAAACCAGTCCTTTTTTATGCGGGTGAAGAATGGTTGTCAACTGATTATCAAAACAAGATTTTAAGATATATCCAGAACGGCGGACATTTTATAATAATCGGCAAACCATTCTTATTTGACGATAATCTTCAGGAAACAAACATACTAAATATACCAGCACCTGAAGGTGTGATTGGTTATGAATTGAGTCCCAGAAAACTTCTGCTCAATCTCGGCAATAGAGAAATCAATACGCAATCACCATATATTTTTTATTTTAAAGAAGTTCCTGGAGTGCCGATAATTGCGAAATGTCTCAATACTACATTCTGGTTCACGAATTTACCACCGGGCAGTGAATATATCGTCGGCTACACCCAGAATATTGATAAAGGAAGATTGACATTCATTGGTTTGAAACCAGAGGTTGGACTGATTACCGCTCTTTTGGAAGGATTAGAAATAAATCTCTATTGCCGTGCCGAAGAAAATAATATCCATTCTGCACTATTTAGACGCGATAATACTTATTATCTCATTGCGGTGAATAATAATAATAATCCCTGCGGGGTCAAATTTACGATTAATGCCGGACTTGAACGAATCTATCAGGTTAGTGATGTAGTCTCAAACAAGACCGAGATAATTGATTTTCAACACCAGAATTTTATATACTGGCATATCAATAGAAAAGACGGGATTGTCCTGAAAATTGCTCCACAGGGAGGATGAATTGTTTGTGAAGGTTCCTGAATTAAAAAAGATAATTTATCAACTTGGTGAGGTCGGCACATTTCTCTGGCAAAAGGGCTGGGCAGAGCGCAATGCCGGAAATCTCTCGGTTGATGTCACTGAATTATTGCACAATAGAATCAAATCTTTAAACAAAGGCAAAAAGATTCCATTTCCTGTGCCTGACCCGGTCTTAGGAAACCGTTTCTATCTTGTCACTGCTACTGGTGCCCGGCTCCGTGATACAAAAAAATTTCCTGAACAAAATATACTATTGGTAACGATTGATAAGAAACTTGATGGTTACTACATTTTGAATGACAGTAACCTTGATAGACCTTCCACATCCGAATTCATCAGCCACCTTTTGATTTACGCCTTTTTGTTAAAAAACAAAAGCGATAAAAAAGCCATCGTCCATACCCATCCCAATCATATCATTTGCCTTACCCATATAAAGAAATATGCGAATGAAAATAATTTCAACCGGCTGATCTGGTCAATCCATCCTGAAGTAAAAGTCGTGATTCCTGAAGGAGTGGGGTTTGTGCCTTACAGGTGTCCGGGCACAGAAGAACTTGGCAATGAGACAATAAAGAGATTGAAGAATCACAGGGTTGTGGTCTGGGAAAAGCATGGCTGTGTGGCAATTGGTAAAGATTTTTATGAGGCATTTGATTTGATTGATACCGTCAATAAATCCTGTGAGCTATTCTTTATCTGCAAAAATGCCGGATTTGAACCCGAAGGATTATCAGAAAAACAGATAAAAGAATTGGTAAAAAGATTCAATCTCAAAGACTATGCCTGATACATATCTCGGCATTGACCTTGGTGCAGGCAGTGGCAGGGTTATCGCAGGGATACTTGATGAAAAAGACCGACTAACAATAAAAGAATTGTATCGCTTTCCCAATGAGCCTGTTCAGCTCTCAGATGGCTTGCACTGGGATATGGAAAATTTATATAAAGAGATTTTAAAAGGTTTATCCTTATGTACCCGAGAGATAACCGAAAGACCCGCATCAATCGGGATTGATACCTGGGGTGTTGATTTTGGGCTCTTTGATAAAAATGGCAATTTGCTTGCACCGCCATTCTCATACCGCGACAGCCGGACACAGGGAATGATTGAGAAATTCACAAAAAAGATTTCTAAAAAAGAAATTTATCAACGCACCGGTATCCAGTTTATGGAGATAAATACCCTGTATCAACTCTATGCTATGGTGGTCAATAATAGCCCGCTACTCAAAAAGGCAGCAAAACTACTTTTCATACCCGATATCGTAAATTATTTCTTGACCGGAGAAAAATTTTCTGAATTCACCTTTGCAACAACCTCCCAGAT
>JBDRWH010000111.1:0-5870 GCA_039802325.1 Caldifarciminota bacterium | reverse complement strand
TCTCCCCGAAACATCATAAATTGTGAGATTGACCATTGATGGTTCGGGTACGGCATATTGGATTGTCAGTTTATCATAGACTGGATTGGGATAGATTTCTAATTTCGGATTTCGGATTGCGGATCGCGAAATTTTAGTCTCTTTCACTCCAGTATGTCTTTTGATATAGAAGACCGGCGAAGATGTGGAATCATATCTGCCCAATCCTTTTACCACCAACCAGAGTCTGTTTGAATAATTGCTCGGCGTATCAGGGACTACCCACTGGCAGATGGTATCTGTAGGCAATCCCTGATAGATTAAATGACAACCCATCTGGGGACGAGACCAGTATAGTCTCAAAGAATCAAGGCCGATCGTCTCATCAAGTTTCCATTTAGGATAGACAGTATCATTGGCATAGAATGTATCATAGGGTGTAGGGCAGAACCAGGTGACAAAAGGAGTCTTTTCATAGATTCGGGTATGATTATTACCTGATATTACAATTTCATTTAAGCCATTATTGTCAAGGTCATTGGTAATTCTGATTGATGAGCCTAAAGAATTTCCCGACAATGTCTGCCATACATAGAATGAATCATTTCCTGCTGACTTGATAATATAGACATAACTCGCTGCCTCAAGGCAGATTTCAGGTATTGAATCACCATCAATATCACCCACATCCGAATAGCCACCGCCATAGTCCCAGTGCTGAGCATTAGGAAGATGGAAGGATTTAATCATTTGGTAGGTATTATTTCCTGTTGCCTCAAAGATAAAACAATCAGTCCGGGCATCAGGCACAACAAATCCTTTAACCACAAACTCCAACTTACCATCACCATCGGCATCGGGGACGGTGAAACAGTCACGAATATTATGTGTAAGTAAATATCCTTGAGCAACCTTTTCGTAACTATTATCTCCAATGCATTCATAAATCCAATACCACTCATCGGCTCCAGCGGGCACAAATTCAATTTTGTTGTCGCCGTCAAAATCTCCAAAAGCTATAGTTGCTGCAGGCGCCTCGCTGCCAGTTGTATCAGGATTAGTAGCAAAAATTAAATCATATTGATTATTACCTATAGATTCATAAATCCCAAGATATCCGTAAGGAGTAGCTCTATTTTTGACAATTTCTGGGAATCCGTCCGAGTCAATATCAAAAGCACATACTGGCAGAACAAGAGGTGGTCCCACCGTATCTCTCCACACTTCCTGGGTGGGATAGGAAAAGGAATCAGGGGATTCAGCAATGGAGATACCGGGAACAGGAGGTCCGTTTGGAAAGTCACCGAAATCTTCTTGTAATACCAAATTAGGTAAACCATCTAAATCAAAGTCACCAATATCCATTAAGATCGGATAAGAAACATAAGGGAAAGAATCTATCTCCCAGGTACTCGGCAAATGGAGTTCACAGAAAAAAAGACCATATATAGGATAATAAGGAGTAAAAACCAATTCGCTATATCCATCTTGGTCATAATCAGTATCAAATATTCTTCCTACAGCCCCTTGAACACCTTTAGATATATACCACTTCTGCTGGAAGCCACAGAAAAGAATTTGGAAAACAAGAAATAAATACATATCTCACCTCTACCAAGAGAGAGTGGGGTGGAGCAATTAACTCCACCCCACCGGTTAGTTATTATTCTAACTTAAGGATTTTCTGACAGTATGATTGATTTGAACCGGTATTCTCAATCCGCAGGAAGTATACACCCGGCGCAACCTTTCTACCATATTCATCTCTGCCATTCCAGATGATTCTTTCGGATGGATTGTTGAATTGCTTTATCAACCTTCCAGAGACATCGTAGATTTTTATTGCAAGGCTGAAGCCTTGCCCTACATCTGATATCGTGTATCTAATATTCAATTTGTCTCTGAAGGGATTAGGAAAGATTGCAAGACCGGTATTGTTCAGCGTATGGGATTCCTGTGCCATTGGACCACCACCTTCACCTTCTTCATATTCATAGCGATAGATATAAATTGGTCCAGCAGTCGCAAAAGCACCTGAGATTCTATCAAATACCACATCAATGGTGCCATCCTGATAAAATGCCGGCGGCACCCAGAATTCCAATGTCTCAGAATAATTTTTCATTATCTTATTATAATTATTTTATCCCTCATGGTGAGATTGTCAAGATTCAAGCAGATAAAATATACACCCTGGGGAAGATGGGAAAAATTTAATTTCTTTTTATAACACCCGGAAGTTTTCGGCTCATTGACCAGGACTTCAACTAATCTCCCCGAAACATCATAAATTGTGAGATTGACCATTGATGGTTCGGGTACGGCATATTGGATTGTCAGTTTATCATAGACTGGATTGGGATAGATTTCTAATTGCGGATTTCGGATTGCGGATTGCGAAATTTTAGTTTCTTCCACTCCAGTATGTCTTTTGATATAAAAGACTGGTGAAGATGTGGAATCATATCTGCCCAATCCTTTTACCACCAACCAGAGTCTGTTTGAATAATTGCTCGGCGTATCAGGGACTACCCACTGACAGATGGTATCCGTAGGCAGTCCCTGATAAATCAAATGACAACCCATCTGGGGGCGCGACCAGTATAATCTCAACGAATCAAGACTGATTGTTTCATCAAGTTTCCATTTAGGATAGACGGTATCCTGTGTCCAGAATGTATCATAGGGCTCAGGACAGAACCAGGTGACCTGGGGGGTCTTTTCATAAATACGGGTTTGGTTATTTCCGGAGATGATGATTTCATTGAGGCCATTTCTATCTAAATCAAAGACTCTGACACTTGAGCCGGTTGGATTGCCTGGCAAAGTCTGCCAGACATAGAAGGAGTCATCATAGTATCCATTTTCATCCCTGTAGGCTTTGATTATGTAAATATGTTGACATGACTCAAGAACGATCTCCGACACCCCATCGCCATCAACATCGCCGGCGTCGGAATGGCCACCATAGTAATCCCAGTAGCCGTCAGGGAATGTAAAAGTCTGAATGATTTCATATGCATTATTGGCTATAGCCTCAAAGATAAAGACGCGGATATCAGTAAGATACGCAAAACCCTTGGCTACAAATTCTTTCTTGCCATCTGCATCAGCATCATTGACGGTAAAGCAATCATGGATGTTAGGAGTTGGGAGTGTTAGTTGTAGGATCTTTTCGTATGCATTGTTGGCTGGACTTTCATAGATCCAAAAATTATCAAGCCAACTCAGACTTCCCATTGCGAATTCATTTTTCCCATCACCATCAAAATCACCACAGGCGTGAGTTGATGCGGGCCACGAGTAACCAAGACTATCGGGCGTTGTTGAATACAACTTCAAATATTGATTATCACCAATGCTTTCATAGATTGCATATCCGTGTGGCAACCCATCGCCAATCATACCGAAAATCTCAGGAGCGGAGTCGCCATCTATATCAAAAGACGACCCCGTATGACCATAGCCTATGGGTATTGTGTCACGCCAGACTTCTTGGTTTGGATAGGAAACCGAATCAGGCGATTCAAGAATTCCAAAAAGAGTAGCACTACCTTCACTACCAATAACCATCAAATCAGACAAACCGTCCAAATCGAAATCGCCGCAAGCGTGAAGCACACTCCATATGTCTGAATAGAAGGAATCTATTTCCCAGATTTGTGGTGGTTGTAACTCACAGTAGTAAATACAGTGCACCCCGTATTCACGAGGTCGGAATATGAGTTCGTAGCTGCTATCTCTGTCTGTATCGCCTATGCACAACATTCCGATGGAGCCGGCACAACCTTTGCTTATTGAGCATTTCTGCGCAAATCCATTAAATAAACAGACGCATAAAAGTAAATTTATCATAGCATCGTTCTTTTTAGAGGGGGTGGACTTTTTTCCACCCCCTCTTTTCATAATTTACCGCAAGCAAATGACTTTCTCAACAAAGGATTGACCGGTTGTGCTTAGTCGGACGAAATAGACTCCCTGAGCGAGATTAGAACTCTGGATAGACTTGTGGTAAGCGCCAGGTTTTTGGACTTCGTTAACAAGTGTATTAATCAACCTTCCGGTGGCATCGTAGATAGAAAGATTAACCTTTGTTTCATAAGGCAATGCGTAGGTAATGGTAAATTCTTTATGAACTGGATTAGGATAAACATTCAGCATTATCTTTTCTGGATTCAAGGGCATCGTGCCAATATCCTGTGGACCACCACTGGTTTCATACTCATACCGGTAGATTTCAATCGGACCCACTGAGACACAATTGCCACTGATTCTTTCCAATGAAAACTGAAGCACAGTATCCTGATATAATTGCGGGGGGATGATAAATTCAATAGTCTTGGGCGAATTTGCGTTGTATTGCACCGTCTGTTCAAAATTTTCTGCTTTTATCCGCGCAGTCCTTATACCTGAACCTTCAAAATAGAGCGTGGTTTTTATCTTGTGAATGAAATCAGGAAGTAATTGGAAGCGATATTGGACATTAGAATAACCATAATCTACAGGAATCTGCCCGGTAGAAATGTATCCATCACGATTTACAAGAAATGGAGAAGGAGAACTCTGACCCGCGGGTGAACTGATGTAGGCAAAAGCCGGCGGTGCAATATAGGTAATCTTTTTGAACTTAACCTCATACGGTGCGTTATTTCCTTCAAGCCAGATTGTGTAGAGATAGTTAGCAGTTAAGCCATATTTCATACAGGAATGGGGATACTGGGAAGTAACGCCGGATGTCTGGCTGATATTAACGAACAAACCTGGTTGAACTGCATAGTATATGTCCCAGGGCGAATCGTATTCATCTGCCCATACTGTAAAGAAACCAGAAGCGGTGCTGGGATAGAAGGATTTGGTGGTGGGAGTTCCACTAAAAAGGGGGTTAATGTCCCATTGTGGTGGATACATACCTATTGTTCTTTTTCCTTTATTTATTTCCTCAGGTGATGGTCCTTTTTGCCAGATGATATATGCAGTATTACCATATGTCTCAACAAACGGATGAGCTGATTGAACACCATCTGGTCCAAGAGGAGGAGGTGACCACACCTGCCAGGAACCTACACGGTATCTTGTCGCGTATGCTATCGTGTCACTCACACCCCTCTGCCACACTGCGTGGAGGGTATCAAGGTCGTCTTTAACAATAGATGGGTAGGTGCGTACTGGCGGACTGGCAGGTGCTGTGTGCGATTCAATCAACTCAAATGCGCCTGAGCCAGGATTGGTAACCGGAAATGTGAAATCGTCTACTCTATGTGGAACATTGCCAGTGCCTTGACCTGTGCGAGTTACAAGAATATGTGGATAAACGACACCACGATTTACAACCAGACCTATTGATGGTGGTGAATTTAATTTTGGGTCGTTCGTGCCGGGTACAAACAACCGATATGTTTGACTCCAGGTTTTTGTATCTATCTGGTATCTGAACCATAAGCCACCAGCATCATCTGTCCATGCGACGTGAGCACAACCATTTGGGGCTAAAGCAATGGATGGAAATTTACCTGTACCAAGGGTGCAGGCTCTGGGCCATTCAACACCCTCATTGCTTGAATACCGGTATATCACCATTCCACCTCGGGTATAGACCATATGAAACTCATTAGTATTGGGCTTTCGGACTAAATGGCGATTGCCATTGTAAGCAAGCGAAAGCGGGTCATCAGTGATTATAGTATTCGCCAAAAGATTTCCATAAATATCCCAGTTTGTTCCACTCCGATAATCCTGCCAGACTACAAGGTTATTTAAGCCATCACAAGCAATTTGCGGAAGGGTCTGATGATTGGCGGCGGTCGTGACCGATGCTTCTGTGGCTATCACATTACCTGTTTCAGTGTAGTACTTCCTGTAGAGATTGTAGTTTCCGGCACGATAATCCTGCC
>JBDRWH010000110.1:0-6098 GCA_039802325.1 Caldifarciminota bacterium | reverse complement strand
AGAGGTTATTTTGATTGGTTTGGCGTGTTCAAATATGTTCAGGAGAAAGATACACCAGCAGCAATCTTAAAGCCCCTATCCCGTAGAACAGTCAATAATAGATTTAACAGATTAATCAAGATTCAACAACATTTGATTAAAACCAGGAATCACGAAAGGCTACATAAATGCTACAAAACCCTTGTGCATTGCAGAAATTCATATTTTATCGGGCATGCTGAATTTGCAGCACCTGATATTGATGGTCAGATAATTATAAGAAATAACAATATCAAAATCGGCGAGTTTTATCGTGTGAAAATTACCGATGTGAAAGGAGCAGATTTGTATGCAAATTAGCATTTTCTGTATTATTACTCCACTTATACTAAATGCAATTGAGTTTCCCCTTGAATTCAATGGCCGCGGTTTTTTAGGAAAATATCTAAACAGCGACACTACAAGATACAACATGGATGCCTCCATACAATTGAGATCCACAATCGCAAGATTAAATAATTTTTCATTTTATATGGAATATCGCGACGATCTTGATATGGCAGAACAAAAAGGCGGAGTCTCATTAGACCCGCGGTATGCACATTATTATTTTACAGGTGGGTTTGAATTCTGGTTTCTCAAATTCTTTAGCCACCTTGCTTTTATCCACGATTGTGTTCATGACATTGATTATGAAGTAGAAGGCACGCCGGTTTTTAACCGCATTTCTCTGCTGTTTGCGAATGCTGATTACCATCCCTCAATAGCAATAGGGACTGAGAAAAAACTCTTGTGGGCACTCAATATGAAATTGTATCCACACTGGCGTTATCATGGCTGGGATGTAAATGCGGGTGCTGATTATCAATATGAAGCCGGGTTTGATCTCGCATACAAAATTATCAGTAGCGAGCATTTTGGCGCAATCGGCAATATAAACTTCACAATCTGTAAGGGCGATACCACATATTATCATCAGGATTTTCTGAAGACCATGGTGTTCTACACAAATATGAGACAGAGAATAGGTGCAGAATTAAAATACAATGTTTATAACAATGATCCAATCAAAAATCCAGGAGGTTTATGGCTACTCTCGGCATTTGTGGAATTTTAGTACTCAATCTTTTTGCAGTTAATCCATCTGGCAGTGCTTATGAGCTATTCAGCATTGGCTGCCAGTTTGAACTTGAAGGGAAAATGCCTGAAGCAATCAATTATTATCTCAAGGCATTAGAAAAAGATCCTGCGGCATCTGAGATCTACTTCTCACTTACAAATGCATTCTACAAGATAAGAGAATTTGACAGGGGGATAGAATATGCTTTAAAGGGGTTGGTTTATGTGAAAGACAGCACTGAACTCTATGGAATGATTGCAGCTGGTTACATCGCCAAAGGCGATTTCAAGACCGCCATCACAACCTATGAAAAGATTAGAGAACTCAAGCCAAACGATATAGGGATAGTGCAGACAATCGCCCTGCTTTATGAAGGATTGGGCGACCTGAACACCGCCGCCACTACCTTGAACCAAATCCCTGATAGTCTAAAAAATGTGGAGATCTACAACCGATTAGGTACGATCTCAGGGAAGTTAAAAAATCACAATGAAGCAATAAAGTATTACCAGCAGGCAATGACACTTGATACAACAAATTTTAGTTCTATTATAGGCATAGGTACAGGATTTGATATTCTGAATGAAAAAGATTCGGCAATCTATTATTATGAACTGGCAACAAGATGTGATCCATCTCTTGAAGTGCGTAAAAGATTGCTCGACCTATACGGTGATACTGAGCAATACGACAAACTTGCAAAGACTGCCCGCGAGATTTTGAATGTTGAATACTATGATACTTTTGTCCGACGCAATCTCGGATTCGCCTTATACAAAATGAACCTTTTCAATGACGCCTTGAGTGAATTCCTCATCAGTGCTGGATTGAATCCAAAAGACGATTATTCTCGTTTCTATATCGCACGTATAAACCTTGAACAGAGCCATTATGATGAAGCACAGCAGGCGATAGAAGAGGCGATAAAAATAAACCCTGATTTTATTGAACTCTGGGTGTACGCAGGCTTCATTGCCCTTGATAAAAAAGACTACCGGAGCGCAAAATATTACTTTACTGAAGCCGCATATCGTAATGCTGATCTGACACAGATCTATTACTTATTAGGTGCAGTATCAGAAATGGACAGCGCCTTTGTTGATGCATATTACTACTACAAAAAGACAATAATGCTCAATCCCTCATCAATTTCAGGACTTGCCGCCTTTGCTAACCTGTGTGACCGTTTAGGAAAGAAAAATGAGGCTCTTGCAACATTTGAAAAAATCATCAAGATTGACTCTACGGATGCCAATGCCCTGAACTATGTTGGATATACCTATGCGGAAAACGCTGAAAGTCTTGACTATGCATTAGAACTTATTGAGCGTGCCCTAAGTATTGAACCCAATAACGGCTATATTATTGATTCCCGGGGCTGGGTGTATTATCAACAGGGAGATTATGAGTCAGCACTCAGTGATTTGAAAAAGGCAAATGAACTTGTTGAGGACGCAGTAATCCTTGAACACCTCGGTGATGTTTATGTTAAGCTCAATGAGATTGAAAAGGCGATAGAAGCATACAAAAAAGTGTTAAATCTTGAACCAAAAAACAAAAAGGTCAAGGCGAAACTCTCAAATCTTAAAGGAGAATAAGTTATGGAACCCTATCGCATCAAGGTCATTGAACCCCTGAATAAGATCTCCCGCACAAAAAGAAAAGAAGCACTGAAACGGGCTAACTATAATCTGTTTCTCATACCTGCTTCCTGTGTGTTTATTGATTTGATATCGGATTCAGGCACTGGAGCAATGAGTGCGAGAGCATGGGCAAAAATTTTTGAAGCAGAAGAAGATTTTTCCGGACAGAAGTCCAGTGAAGACTTTTTGAAAACTGCACAAAAAATCACAGGATTTCATTTTATTCAACCTGTGCACCAGGGCAGAACTGCAGAGAATATTCTTTTTAACCTTGTTTTTAGAGCAGGAGATAAGATACTGTCCAATACACACTTTGAGACCACCAGGGCAAATCTTGAAAAACTCGGTTGCCAACCAATAGACATCCCTGACTTAGAACCACCATTCTGTGGTAACATTGATTTGAACAAATTAGAATCAGCAGTAAAAAAGGATAGAAGAATAAAGGCAGTAATTTTAACGATTACCAACAACATAAAAGGTGGTCAGCCAGTTTCTCTGAAAAATATCAAACAAACTTGTGAGATAATCAAGAAAAAAGATATTCTATTGATATTTGATGCAAGCCGATTTGCGGATAACGCCTTTTTCATAAAGAAACATGCTGATGATCGCAAACAGTCTATAACAAACATCTGTCAAAAAATGTTCAGTTATTGTGATATTCTTTATCTTAGCAGTAAAAAAGATGGGCTTGTAAATATTGGAGGATTTATCGGTCTTAGAGACAGGAAGACCTTTGTCAGATTGCAAGAAAAAATCATTGAGCAGGAATCTTATCCAAGTTCTGGTGGGCTTGCAGCGCGGGATCTCGCTGCCATGGCAGTTGGTTTACAAGAGGCGATTAATGAAGAATTTCTCAAATCACACATTGGAAAAGTCCATTACCTTGGTGAAATTTTGAAAAAAATGGGGGTAAGAGTATTCCAACCTTTTGGAGGGCATGGTGTTGTCATAATACCAAAATGGCAAATTCCCTATTCTGCTTATGCGTTAGGCGCAAAGATTTATCTTGAGACAGGTATAAGAACCGGTGTTTTTGGCAGTGAACTGAGACTGGCAATTCCCAGAAGAGTTTACACAAAAGAACATATAGAATTTGCAGGCAGGGAAATTGCTCGGATTTATAACACGAAAAAATTGCCCATTCTAAAGCCAATAAATAGACCAAGGTCTTTTTTTAACTTTTTTGCCCGGTTCCGCACATAAATTCAGCATAAACCTTCTTATGTGGATTTTGTCTAACTCTTGACAGATTGCGATTTTTAAGTAAAATGGATATGTGATAGAGAATATCTTTTACATGTTCAAAATGAATGCGGAAATGAAGATTTTTTGTTATTTGAACAAAAATTAAGGGGGTTTATTTGCAGGAACGTTTTACTGAAAGGGTCAGAAAAATATTACATATTGCCCGGGAAGAGGCAATAAGATTCAGACATAACTTCATTGGAACCGAGCATCTTTTGCTGGCAATGATAAAAGAAGGTGAAGGTGTTGGTGCAATGGTGTTGATAAATTTAGGGGTTGAACTCAACGAATTGCTCAAGGCTGTTGAAAACTCAATCACAATCGGTTCTGGTGGCAAGATTGATGTAACACTCGGCAATGAAGCACGGGTTTGCCTTAATTACGCAATGGAAGAAGCAAAGAATCTTGGACATACCTATGTGGGGACCGAACATCTTCTTTTAGGTATTATCCGAACCGAGGGTAGTATTGGTGCACAGATTCTTGCCTCAATGGGCATTGACTATGAAATCGCCAAGAATGAAATCATACAGTTATTAAGACCCGAAGGTGTAGCCGCTGGTAAGTCCAAAGGCAAACCACGGGGCTCAGCCCTGGAATTATTTTCGCGAGATTTGACCCAACTTGCCCGCGAAGAAAAACTTGATCCAATCATTGGAAGAGAAAATGAAATTGAACGCGTGATTCAAATTCTCTCAAGACGAAAAAAGAACAACCCTGTGCTCATTGGTGAAGCAGGTGTTGGTAAGACAGCAATAGTCGAAGGACTTGC
The DNA here is from genome assembly GCA_039802325.1 of Caldifarciminota bacterium. Classification (GTDB taxonomy): domain Bacteria; phylum Hydrothermota; class Tepidihabitantia; order SM23-42; family JAOAFX01; genus JAOAFX01. Next base: position 1,333 of record JBDRWH010000110.1, on the reverse strand, counting down.
CCAGGACATTGTTGCTGGCAATGTACCAGAATCACTCAAGAACAAAAGGGTTCTTGCCCTGGATATGGCATCCATCGTTGCCGGCACAAAATACCGGGGTCAATTTGAAGAAAGGCTAAAGGCAGTAATCAACGAAGTGACCAATAACAAGGATATTGTTCTTTTTATTGATGAGCTCCATACTATTGTCGGCGCAGGTGCAGCAGAAGGCGCAATTGATGCCTCTAATATGCTCAAACCTGCACTTGCCCGTGGTGAACTCCAGTGTATTGGTGCAACTACGCTTGAAGATTATCGCCGATATATTGAAAAAAACGGCGCCCTTGAAAGAAGGTTTCAACCTATCATTGTCAATCCTCCGACTGTCCAGGAAACCATTGGTATTTTAAGAGGATTGAAAGAAAATTATGAAAAACACCACCAGGTATCGTATTCTGACGAAGCCTTTGAAGCAGCTGCCTATTTGTCTGAAAGATATATCACCGATAGATTTCTGCCGGATAAGGCAATTGATGTCATTGACGAGGCTGGTGCCAAGGTAAAACTCTCTAAAGTAACAAAAGACCCTAAAATTGTAGAATTGGAAAATAAATTGCTTGATATAAAACGCGCTAAAGACAAAATGGTTGCGGAACAGAAATACGAAGAGGCTGCAGAACTACACAAAGAAGAAACAAAAATACAGGATCAGATAAAGAAGAGAAAAGAGATGCGCACTGAGGGATCAAGACCGGTTGTTTGCGAGGAGGATATTGCCTTTATTGTGTCGCGATGGACTGGTATTCCTGTATCGCGTATTGAAGAAAAAGAATCAAAAAGATTATTGAAAATGGAAGAAGAATTGTGTAAAAAAATCGTTGGGCAGGATGAAGCAATAAAGGTTATCTCCCGTGCAATCAGACGCAGTCGTGCAGGAGTAAAGGACCCGCGCAGACCCATAGGCTCATTTGTATTTCTTGGTCCAACCGGAGTTGGAAAGACCGAACTGGCGCGCCGTCTTGCAGAATTTATGTTCAACGACATCAACTCCTTGATCACCCTTGATATGTCTGAGTATATGGAAAAATTCAATGTTTCAAGACTGATTGGCGCACCGCCTGGTTATGTTGGCTATGAAGAAGGTGGACAACTGACAGAAAAAGTCCGACGCAAACCCTACTCAGTAGTTCTGTTTGATGAAATTGAAAAAGCCCATCCTGATGTTTTCAATATTCTCTTGCAGATTCTTGAGGATGGACAGCTCACTGATTCATTTGGCAGAAAAGTTGATTTCAAGAATACCGTCATAATAATGACTTCTAACATAGGTACTGCAGATATTAAACGTAGCGAT
>JBDRWH010000109.1:0-6116 GCA_039802325.1 Caldifarciminota bacterium | reverse complement strand
TAACGACCTTGGGCAGAGGCGGCTCGGACACGACTGCAGTTGCCCTTACTGCGGCTTTAAATGCGCAAAAGTGTATCATTTATACGGATGTTGATGGAGTCTTTACTGAAGACCCGAATAGATTTCCTGGTGTGAAAAAGATAGATAAAATATCCTACGAAGAGATGCTTGAACTTGCAACCAGAGGTGCAAAAGTCTTACATCCAAGGGCAACCGGTATCGGTGCAAGATTCGGCATTCCCATCGAAGTAAAGAATAGTTTTAATAACAAACCAGGCACACTCATAACCCACATAAACGGAATGGAACATCCAAAGCCCAGGGCAATCACACACAGTGAAGGATTGTATTTGATAACCCTTGTCCAGGTACCAAAAAATCCAAAATATCTATCCAAGATCACAACGGAATTGACAAATGCTGGTGTCCATTTGAAATTCTTTTTCCATGGAATTTCTGACGCACCGCGCTTTGACCTTTCATTTATCACGCCACTTGAAGAAAGGCAATTAATCAAGAAAACAGTCGGAAAGCTTGCAAAGAACTTAAAAATAAAGGAAATAAAAGAATCTCTTGATATCTGTTCGGTCAGCGTAGTTGGTGCAGGAATTGGCTCTGAAAATAAGATTTTAGCCGAGATATTCAAAGAATTTTCAAAGATCAAAACACACATTGAGGCAGTCACCACATCAGAACTATCAATCAATATATTCTTAAAGAAAAAATTCCTTGAGAAAACAATTAATGCGCTATTATATAAATTTAGATTGAAAAAGATAAAATAAGAAATATTATTTTACGGAAAGAATTACCGTAGTAAAACAACTGTTACCGACTGACTGGATTTGGCATGCGAAAGACGCATAAAATATACCCCTGAGGGAAGAATAGCACCACTGTCATCTACACCATCCCATTGAATAGTTCCACTACGATTATTGATAAAGAATTCTCTTACCCTTCTACCAAGGATATCAAATATTTCAATTTTTCCTTTCTCTGTTTCTTGAGAAAGTGAGAAAGAGATTTTTGTTTGTGTGGTAAATGGATTGGGAAATGCACAAATCTGGGGCTTTTGTTGTGCTTTTAGCCGCTCAAGTTCCCTTACAGTCTGTTCATTCTCACCACGCTTGTAAAAGATATCTTCGGTAGCTGCCGAATCTAATCGCTGGTCCATCCAGACCAGATGTAAACGATTATTTCGGTCAACTGCAATGCGTGGAAGCGCGGGATATATCGCAATAGGCCAATAAACCACCGGCATTGGTGGAATAACGAAATTTCCAAGGGTGTCTAATTTTGTATACATAATACCCATTGTATCAACCCAATTATTAAAATTCCAAACCACATGCAGATATTGTAAGGAATCCATTGCGATGTGGGGGTTCATACTATAATGATGGGTAGGACTGAGTGTCTTTGGCCACACAATAATATTCCCCTGCTGGTCAAGTTTGAGATAGTTAATGACCCAGTTGGTAGTTCCATGGTGGGGATAAACGATATGGATATTCTGACTTTTATCCACAATGATTGATGGCAAAAGGCCAGAATCAAGGACTTTATATTCTATCAGAATATTCCCATCCTTATCCAATTTTGTATAAGCAAGACTATCTGTAGATGTTCTGTTTGTACGATAACCAATATGAACATTGGCAAAACTATCAACCCCAATCCCGGACCAGTAGGCAAAAACACTATCAGGAGAAATATGCATCTTTGGAATAATTGCATCTCCCAGAGAATCCAATTTTGTGTAGGTTATCTGAATATTAGCTGCTATTTCATTCCAACTAATATTTACTTCTTGATATCTATTTAGCGCAATCCCACCGATAGGAGACAAGTCATTATTGCCACTTACTGCGATATGGGGTGAAATAATTACTGAACCGTCATTGGCAAGTTTTGCATGCCATAAACCTAATCCTTGCGGAGTTTCGTCTTCCCAGATAAATTGGATATTATTTGAAGCATCAACGGCAATCTTTGGACCGACTGAATAAGAAATATTATTTGAAATGTCGGTTTCTCGTATCAAACACCCACCGAGACTATCCCGTTTAGAGTAAAGCACTTCACCTGTTCCGGTAGCCCAGGTTGCGCTATCCCAAACCACCCAGACATTATTGAAACTATCAACATCAACATCAGGATCAATTCGGGATTTCATATCTTCCGGTGTCAACAATATATCATCAGACCAGCCAGGGGGATAGGCGAAGGAAAGTAGGCAGTAGTCAGTAGACAGTAGACAGTAAAAAAATAAATGGCATAATTTATTTCTCATCATCTTACGGACTCCAGTTGTATAGACCGGTGCGCTGATAATCGTGATGGAATTGCGGCCATTCAAGAAGATATTGCGTCACCTGACTATTGCGATTCTTCCAGATATGGAGATAGCCATCAGATGAAGAAAAAATTATCTCGCTCTTTCTATCACCATCAATATCACCAATGATTGGTGAAGAAGGCAGACCGAATAGAGGCAGGGGGAATGGCGGGATTGAATCTTTAGTGTGTTTAAATACATAGATGTATTGATTATCTGCACCGATTATAATATTCAGATATTGGTCGCCATTGATATTCGCGATTGCGGGGGAAGCTCTGACAGCGGTGCTTGGTGAGATGATGTATGACCAGGGTGGAATAAGTTCTCCGTTATCGTTGCGTCGTAAGTTAATTGCACTCCCATCATTCCCAAAGGTAATTTCAACACCATCATAATCAGGATGAATGTCCCCCACTGCCGGTGAAGAGTTTATCGGTCCTTCGGTCAATCGTTCCCAGAGGAGTTGATTATTCTGCACATCATAAGCACGGATATAACCATCACTACAACCAATAATCAAGTCTGCATAACCATCACCAGTTATGTCACCAAGGGCAGGAGTCATATAACTGCTCCCGAAATTCAAAGTTGTTACTAATCCATCGCGATTATATACTTCTGTCTTCTGGACTTGTCTTTCCATCTCACGGCAATATGTTATCGCTATCTCATCATCACCCCCACTTATTACATTACCAATAGCAGGACCAATCAGATAAAAAATATTACTCTGCACTTGTGAATTGAACTGGTTCATCACTACACCATTACGGCTGTAAACAAATATCTTAAGGGGCCCTGTGACCTGGGATGTTTTTGGTACTGCAGTTGAAATAATATCAAGTGTGGTATTTGTCTGAATCTTACCCAGAGCAGACATTCCTGTGTATTTATACTGCCCGGGATTTGGTATCTGAACAGGCCAACCCGGTAGTATATTACCTTGATAATCATAAACTGTGATTGATTCGGGTGAAGCCGCAATTATTTCCAAGGTGCGATTATCATCTATGTCTGCAAGAACAACACTGTATACCTTAACAAAGGGTCTGGGCCAATTTGTGAAATTTGAGCCATCAGCATTGAAAACATATACTGAATCACCACTGGGATATACAACTTCTATTGCCCCGAAGTTATCCAGATTACCAACTGCAGGATTTGCGAAGTTTGTTACTCTTTTAGGCCAGTTGGGTTGATTAGAATACAAGGCAATTTTTTTTACTATTGAAGACTTGTTATTGTACTCCCAGGATTCCTCAATGTGGTCATTCGGGTCAACAGTGACCTCAACCTTACAATTGCCAATTTCGCCATAAAAATTGGGATGGCTTTGTCCGGTATTCCAGTGTGCAATCACCACTGCAGTATCACGAGATTTAATCTCTGGCACTACAATATTTTCAGTGTGATAAACTGCCTGGTCTTTTGAGACCTTAAAATTAACCACGACATTTGTTGCTCTGATGTGCCCAATATTCAAAATCTTTGCCTTGATCGGGATTGTTGCATTACTTGATGGATAGGGATAAGGCGGAAGCAAAGAAATGTCTATCCCCTGGGGTCTGACAACTAAATCGGGTAAGTTGGGATAAGCTGCATAATCACCCAAGTCCAGTGCCGGGTCGCCTAAAAGACAATAATCTTGAAATACCCATGGATTAGACGCAAGTGCCTTACCAATTTCCCAGTGCTGCTTCTGAAAAAACGCACTCAGGATGCGACTATCGGGTATATTACAGGTGAATTTGTGAGCACCGAAGAATCCAATTGCGCCCCCATTTGTTTTAAAGAGAAAATGCTCGGCAAAACATGTATGCGGCGGATAATTCGGGTCATATGTGCTCCTTGGACGATCCCATTGAAACATCGCAGTCAAACATGCACCACTGATGACAAACGGTAAACTTGTGCCGTTCTGAAGTTGATTAATCCACAGACTATCATAATGCCGGTACCACCCATCAGGCGCACCATGATTAACATAATAGGTGATAATCTCACCCGCATTTTGCCAGTATTGAATCGCATTTTTATAATCATCTGCATTGGGATAATACTCAGACCATCTTGTCGTTTGCGTATCGTAGGCAATATCTGCAGGAAAGGACTTTGCCTCAGTGATGAATCTTTCAAAAAGTGGATCAATCCCGAAATCTGGTCCTGATGTACCACCACAGATAAGATGAACACGCCGACGCCAATCGCCCGTATCCGGGTATTTCTCATAATTCAAGGTTTTCTGAGCAATTGTAACTAATTGCTGGGTTGGTTTCACAGGCCACCTACCTAACATGATTTCAGGCAAGTAAGATTGTCCGTCAATATCAGCAAAGTATCGTTCATCCGCTTCAAGCCACAGGTATTCAGCCATTTGGTAATAACTCAATTTCGCAGGTACATAATCCCAGTCACCGATAAATAAGCAATAGGCGAAATGATTATCAGGGTTTGAATGGGATTGCCAGTTATGATAAGCATAATTAAGAAAATCTTTTAACTGTGCTGCGGAATCAAGTGCAGATTGTGGAAACTGCACATAAATATCCTGCACCTTTACAATCCCCACATCAAACCGATTATGGTCAACCCGCCACCGGGCAAAATCATGAATCCAGCGGGAAGTGGTCTCATTGATAAGAAATTGATCGTGAGTTACGATAATGTAATCCGCAACATTCTCCGGATTCAGCAAATCAGTATAATAATGAACTTTGGGTTCAGGATGCGGACCGGGCTCGCGGTCAATCCCGGGATAATCCAAAAGGAGCTCTCTACCAATATCCTCAAATGGACCAAGACCATTAGTATTGGGAGATTTTCTACCCGTATATTCAATTTTTAAATCTATTCCTGTATAAAAGTACATCAACTTCTTTTGCGGATTGAATTGCACCGGATATATCAATATTTCCAAGACCCGCTGGTCCCGCCAGTAACCATCATTTTTGATTTCGTAAAATTTATTCGGATAAAGGGTATCTTTCTGATAGAAGGCAGTATCATAGATATAGACTTCTTTGTAATAGCAAAGTCCATCAGAATCTTCAAAGACAATGCGCGGAACTGGATAAATTAGGTAATTACTAAAAACTGTAAAATCAATCGGATTAATATTGATATTGAAGTTACAGGAATCGGGCACCGCAATCAAAAGTCTGATATAAGGAATCTGGGGCTTACCTTTTTTAATTGTATCAAGGTCTAATTCGCAGTCCGGAATTGTAATCTGCTGGAAGTTTTTGTTGTCAATCAAGGTATCCTTCCTGTTAAAGCCATAGATAGTTGTTTTAATAAAAACTCCCGCAGTATCTGATTTTATCACTACTTTCTCTGGCGGAAAAGACAAATCAGACCAACCAATCACCCTTTGCCAGCCCGCATTGAGAAGATTTGCCATGCATAGACCAAATAATAAAAGACGCACCATTCTAATCCTCCTTTTTGAAGCAAATGTTTTGCCGTCCATCTGATCCGCCACACCGATTGGCGGATGGACACTACATTAGGCAGTGCGCCTTGCGGGTAAGATTTCTCTGTCTGTGAGATGAATCGCACCGCTACAAAACCTACCCGAATCCAGTTGGCCTGCATTTGCCTCTCCAGAAGGATTAAGCAAAAATCTTGAATGAAGTGAAGTGAAGTGATTTTCCCCTGTCCGATAATATTCGGTCATAAGATTCCCTTTATAATTTCTAATTACTATATTATAACAGTATTTTGGTTTCCGTCAAGGGGTCATTTCAACCTTTATTATACATCAGCAAACATT